>NZ_DCLI01000013.1:0-3660 GCF_002320975.1 Clostridium sp. UBA1652 | reverse complement strand
CTTGGAGGGGAAGTAGTTCTTCAAGCAATTAAAAATATCTTAAAAGGACAAATTTTTGATGAAAATTTTCTTATGAGTATTGCAACTATTGGCGCATTTGCTATTGGTGATTATGCTGAAGGGGTAGCTGTTATGCTATTCTATCAGATTGGAGAGTATTTTCAAGATGCAGCAGTTCGTAAATCGAAAAAATCCATAACTTCTCTTATGGATATTCGACCTGACTATGCAAATCTTAAACAAGGCGCTGATATCAAAATTGTATCTCCCGATATTATAAAAATAGGTGATACTATTGTAGTAAAACCAGGAGAAAAGATTCCTCTGGATGGAACTATATTAGACGGTGACTCTATGGTTGATACAAGTGCACTAACTGGTGAATCTGTTCCTAGAACAGTAAAACAAGGTGAATCTGTCTTAGCTGGATGCATTAATCAAAGCGGAGTACTCACCATTGAAGTTACAAAGGAATTTGGAGAATCCACAGTTGCAAAAATTATAGATCTTGTAGAAAATGCAAGTAGTAAAAAAGCTCCATCTGAAAACTTTATTACTACTTTCTCTAGATATTATACTCCAGTAGTCGTCATATTAGCTCTTCTACTTGCTCTTATACCCCCCTTGTTTATGAATGGAGCTTGGTCTGAGTGGATTAATAGAGGGCTAATTTTTTTAGTTATATCCTGTCCTTGCGCTTTAGTAATTTCTATACCTCTTGGCTTTTTCGGAGGTATAGGCGCAGCATCCAGACGAGGTATACTTGTTAAAGGCAGCAACTATCTAGAAGCTCTTAATAACATTGATACTATTGTGTTTGATAAAACTGGAACTTTAACTAAAGGAGTTTTTGTAGTAAACTCAATAAACCCCTTTGGAAATATTACTGAAGCAGATCTCCTTGCTCTTGCAGCTAAGGCAGAAGCTTTTTCAAATCATCCCATTGCTATTTCTATATTAAAAGCATTTGGTACTACTGTTTCTAAAGAGTCTATTCATGATTATGAAGAAATATCTGGTCATGGTATACGTGTAAAATCTGATGGTCTAGAAATCTTGGCTGGGAATGATAAACTAATGAAACTTAATAAAATATCCTTTGAAGAAAATACTGAAATAGGAACAAAAATATATATTTCAGTAGATAATGTATTTGTTGGATCTATAGTTATATCTGATGAAATTAAACCTGATAGCCGTGAAGCAATAACTAATTTGAAAGCTAAAGGTATACGTAAAACTGTTATGCTTACTGGAGATAATACTCAAATTGCTGAAGCTATAGCAAAAGAACTTAATATTGATGAAGTACATTCACAACTTCTTCCTGATCAAAAAGTTGAACAATTAGAGTTATTAGACAAACAAAAATCACCTAAAGGTAAGCTTGCATTTATTGGAGATGGAATTAATGATGCCCCGGTTTTGGCTAGAGCTGATATAGGAATAGCTATGGGAGGTCTTGGCTCAGATGCTGCAATAGAAGCTGCTGACGTAGTTCTAATGACAGATGAACCATCAAAACTTGTTTCTGCTATAGATATTTCTCGGATAACAAAACGCATTGTATTACAAAATATAGCATTTGCATTAGGTGTCAAAGGAATATTTTTAATATTAGGAGCATTTGGGATAGCTTCTATGTGGGAAGCTGTTTTTGCAGATGTAGGAGTATCGCTTATTGCTATAATTAATGCTATGAGAATACTTAAAATATATAAAAACTAATCAAAATATAAAACGAGGCTGATACTAGAATTTTTAAAAATAGCTATTACAGTCTCGTTAATTATATTAGATATATATTTATTCTTTATTATTTAAAATTTCTAGTAAAAGTTTTTCTAATACTAGCATTTCATCTTTAGCTACTATTGTATGCTTTGCCATAGCAAATTCAGCTATTTTGGTATTCATTACTATAGAAAAAATTGGTACTAATAAAAAAGTTGGTAAGTAGAAAAAATTTAATTTCCATGGATTAATCCTAACCCCTCTTTGTTTTAACAATTCAAATCTCTCTCTAATTGACATTATCATTACTTTTAATGTTTCAGGTGACTTTGCTAACTTATAGTTATTAGAATCAAACTTATATAAAGCTTCTCCTATTGAAACTACAACAGCAACATGAATTTTTTGCCAATCATTCATATTCCTGTTTATGCTTGGTGAAAATCCTGCCTTTCTAAAAATATGTAGTAATTTCATTAGTCTCTCTGTCTTTTCTCCACTTAGCTCTCCAAATGTAGTAGATTGGAACAGCTTTGCAATACCTTTACCAATATAATACTTTACAATTCCATTATTTCTTTCTCCTCCTGCTGATGGAAACCCTATTAATATTCTTTCATACCCCACTGAATCAATATATTTTTTATAACCACAAGGATTATTTACTATAAAAACTATGTTTAAACTTTTATTTTTAGACAATATGGGCAGTATACTATCTATTTGTGTATTTTGTACAGCAACAATAATATAATCGTATATATCGTCTTCTTTAAGCTCTTTAATAACAGAAACGCCAACTTGTTCCCTTACTCCACTAATTGCATTTTCTATAATTATACCATTTTCTTTTAGTTCCTTAAGACGATTACCCCTAGCTAACATTGTGATATCAATTCCTGAAAAAGCTAACTTGCCTCCAAATATACTACCAATAGCTCCTGAACCATATATTAATATTTTTGGTTTTTGTATAACTCCTAAACTCATATATGTCCTCCATATTATTTTCAAATTATGCTCTTTTTAGCTAATGTTGATATTTTATAGTCAGTAAGTAAAGGTTACGCCCTCATTTATTAACTCCATGACTTGTCCTGTTTTTATATTTTTTATATTGTTTCCTAAAATATTCTTTAATAACTCAAATGCTTTTACCCCTGTACAATGACATGTATAAATTTTAATATTTTTATTACGTAATCTATTTCCTAATTCAGCAATAAATCTTAAATCCTCGGTTCTCTTGTTTATTGGATTATATAAATGCAATCCACCTATTATCAGTTCAATTTTCAATCCACTTTTCTCTTCTGATTCTTGTAAAATATTTAATATTCCAGTATGTGAACATCCTGAAATTAAAATACTTTTGCTATTTTCTTTTAGTATTAAATGTTGCTCATGCTTAAATTTATCTAAAATGAACTCCTCTTTATCTTTAATCAATAGATTTCTATTACCTTTGGGAGTTAACAAACCTCCTGTAATACTGGATACTAAGATTATTTCTTCGTCCACATAGTATATTTCATCAGTTAGTATTATTCTTTTGTTTTCTTTTAATTCTTTATCTAAACCTATATAAAATTTTATATATTTTAAAAATGAAGCATAGTAATTTTCAAATCCATACTTACTAATATAAATTTGAGCTTTATCGTTATAATCTATAAATGCTTTTAACCCACCACCATGATCCTTATGCCCATGAGATATAATTACAATATCAACATCTTTAATATCAATATTTAGCTTCTTTGCATTTTTTATAAATGTATCATCCGGACCTAAATCAAATAAAATATTATGCTTATCTGTTTTTAAATGAATACATAATCCATGTTTATTTATATACTTTTTTGATACTGTTGAGTTTTCAACCAATGTAGTTATTACCATTTATTTTCCCCTCTAATTTATATA
>NZ_DCLI01000044.1:0-41469 GCF_002320975.1 Clostridium sp. UBA1652 | reverse complement strand
GCCGGAGGTTTTCTAGACAATGAGAATAGACAAGTCTCATTTGACTTGCCTATATTACTTAAATCCATTTATTAAACTTTTTGATATACATCTTTTTGGCCATCTGAACAACAACACAATACATCAATAATATAAATGTTATCCAAAAGAAGTAATTCATAGGTAATGCCTCTAAACCTATGGCTTCTCCAAAACCTATAAATGGTACACTTATTCCTAATATCACGATAACTAAACTTAAAACTACAACTGGCATAGATGCTCTGCTCTCTATAAAAGGAACTTTCTTGGTTCTTATAATATGAACAATCAATATCTGAGATATCAATCCAACAATAAACCATCCAGATTGGAATAAACCTTGTGTAGCATCACTATTAGCTTTAAACACATACCACATCAATAAAAATGTTATTATATCAAATATTGAACTTATAGGTCCTATATAAACCATGAATTTACCTATATCATCTGCATTCCACTTCTTAGGTTTCATTAAATATTCTTTGTCCATATTGTCCCATGGAATGAATATCTGTGAAACATCATAAAGTAAGTTTTGAATTAAAAGTTGTATTGGAAGCATAGGAAGGAAAGGTAAAAATATACTTGCAGCAAGTACACTAAATACATTTCCAAAATTAGAACTTGCAGTAATCTTTATATATTTCATTATATTGCCAAAAACTTTTCTTCCTTCAATTACTCCTTCTTCTAGTACCATCAAACTTTTTTCAAGTAAGATAATATCAGCTGATTCTTTAGCTATATCTACTGCTGTATCAACAGATATACCAACATCTGATTGACGAAGAGCTGGAGAATCATTTATACCATCACCCATAAATCCAACAACATGACCCTTTTCTTGAAGCAATCTTATTATTCTTGATTTTTGTATAGGAGATAACTTCGCTAAAACATTTGTAGTTTCTATAGCTTTTGTTAGTTCATCATCCTCCATATCATCTATTTCATTTCCAAGAAGAACATTACTAACATCAATACCAACTTCTTTACATACTTTCACTGTAACTGCATCATTATCACCAGTTAACACTTTTACCTCTACTCCATTTTCATGAAGGGCTTTTATTGCATCTTTTGCAGATTCCTTAGGAGGATCTAAAAATGCTATATATCCCATTAAAACCATGTTAGATTCATCTTTTACACTAAAGTTGTTTTCATCAGGTATATTGTTTTTTTGAGCAACCCCAATTACTCTCATACCTTCTTTGTTTAGATTTTCTACTGTTTTTAATATCTTTTTCTTAATCTCATCAGTAAGATTTACAACCTCACCCTTATACTCTGCAAAGCTACAGATTGAAAGCATTTCCTCCACAGCACCTTTTGTTATAAGCTGTCTTTTTTCATCTTTATCTTTTAAAACTACTGACATTCTCCTTCTTACAAAATCAAATGGAATTTCATCTACTCTCTCATAATTTTCTTTAAAAGCTATTAACCCATTTTCTTCTCCATGTTCAAGTATTGCAATGTCCATCAAGTTTCTTAATCCTGTTTGATAGAAACTATTTAAATATGCATGTTTTAAAACTCTTATATCTTCTTCTCCATGAATATTTAAATGTTTTTCAACAATTATTTTATCAAGTGTTAATGTACCTGTCTTATCTGTACAAAGAATATCCATTGCCCCAAAGTTTTGAATTGCATCAAGTTTTTTAACAACAGTTTTTCTTTTTGCCATAACTACAGCACCTTTTGCAAGATTTGTAGTTACTATCATTGGAAGCATTTCAGGAGTTAAACCAACAGCAATTGATATTGCAAAAAGAAGGGCCTCAAGCCAATCTCCTTTTGTTACACCATTAACAACAAATACTATAGGAACCATAACAAACATAAACTTTATAAGAAGAGAACTTACGCTTTTTACACCTTTTTCAAAGCTTGTTGTCTTTTTATCCTCTGTAAAAGATGATGCCATAGATCCAAAATAAGTTTCATCCCCAGTAGCAATTACTACAGCTACCGCACTTCCACTAATTATATTAGTTCCAAGCAAACAAATATTATCTAAATCAAATATATTAACATCTCTTATATCTTTCTTTAATTCTTGAAATTTTTCTATAGGTTCAGATTCACCTGTAAGTGAAGATTGACTTATAAATAAGTCTTTACAACTTATTATCCTTAAATCCGCAGGTATCATATCTCCGGCAGCTAGATGAACTATATCACCTGGAACAAGGTCTATTATATTTAATTCATTTACTCCCTTTTCCGTTCTCTTTACAGCAGTTGTGGTTGTAACTAAACCTTTTAGTTTTTCTACATCATTTGAGGATTTAAGTTCTTGAAAAAACTGCAAAAGTACACTGATAGTTATCATAGTTGTAATTATTACTATTGTTATATAGCTTTTTTCTTCCTTTGGTGCCATTACTATATCAGTTATAAATGATACTACAGCTAAAGAAATAAGAACCAAAATAAATGGATTTATAATCGCCTCAAATAAATGTTTATACCAAGCTTTAGGTTTATCTTTGGAAATTTTATTAAGACCGTACTCTTCTCTTCTATTTAATACTTCCTGCTCTTCTAATCCAGAAATATTTATTTGTAGTTTATCATATAGTTCTTTTATGCTTATAGCACTATTTTCATAAACTCTATTTTTTATTTCTTTTTCATTTTTATTTATATCAAAATTCTTTCTTTTTAGCATAATTCACTCCTCCTACTTAAAAATGACAGCACTTAATACAGGTTAAAACAATATTATTTTTAACCTAACTGTCTATATTTATTTAGTATTACGATTTTTGAAATTTATATTAGCCTGAGAAGCAGCGATTAGCTTTATAGAAATGTTTTATATAGAAATCCTTAGGATATTTTCACAATCTTTTTTAAATCGAAGTTAAGAAACGAATAATTTAAATTTAATTCTGAAGTTGTCCGTTTTTTTCTATAATGAGCACCCCCGCCATCACTGTCACTACTACTATAAATATCCATTCTTCTTCACCTCCGAAAATTTAATTTAGTAAAAATAAAAAAACCTCGCCAAACTTAAACGTGACGAAGCTACCATAATAACTTTCTCGTTCAAGTTTTGGCTCTGCAAGGCAATGAAATTGCGTTAGATTAAACCTTCTTTGTTCGGTAAAACCTGCTAACCAGTTCAGAATGTTTCCATCCTTTTACGGCAGCAATCCGTATCCTTGTAGTAACCTCACCTACCGAGGCTTATTTAATTTCCACTTTCATAATATGTTTTATTCCTTAGTTTGTCAACCTTAAATAAAAAAATACTGGTTTTTATATAGAATTTGGTAAGTCAAAAATAGCATCAATACATATATTGGTAGTAATACTAATACATTAATTAGGTGATTGTTATTAAAATTTATTCTGGATTAAACATAAATGAACTTATTTTTTTAGGCGAAGGCACTCAAGGTAAGGTATATAGAATAGATTCTAAAAAATGTATAAAGATCTTTAAAAGCAAGAAAATCTGCACTGCTGAACTATATACTTTAGTAATGGGACAAAAGGATGAACATTTTCCAATACTTTATGAGTACGGCAATAGATATATAATAAGAGAATATATAGATGGCATAGAACTCGATAAATATCTAAGTTCTAACCCCCTTACTCCTGACATTTCAAATAAACTTATTGAATTATATGAGGCCATGGAAAAAGTTGGCTACTCACGCTTAGACTCTGCATTATTTCATATTTTTCTAACTCCTTCTGAAGATATTCGGCTTATTGATACTGCTAGGGCTATGGTTAAAGAAAGTACCTATCCTAAATTGATTCTAAGTGGTTTAAATGATTTGGGCTACAGAGATGAATTCTTAAATCATGTTAAAGTTTTTAATCCTAAACTCTATAATGATTGGATTAACCATCATAAGTAATTAAGTAAAAGAGGAGAAAATATGAGATTCATAGTTTTTGGAGATTCTAAAGGTAAAGAAAATGGTATAAACAAAAAAGTTCTACATTCACTTATGAAAGAAAGTTCTAAATTGTATCCCTCTCCTGAGTTTATACTAGTATGTGGAGATAGTGTGGCTGGAGGTAGTAAAGAGGAAACACTAGCCATTCAACTTATGGATTTTAGAGATATAATATCAAAATATCATCCAAACAAATCTTTATTCCCCGTTATAGGTAATCATGAAGTTAATATTGAACCAGAGGATGATAGATTTGAACAAGTTCTCGATCAATTTTATAGAAATTTGACTCCAACTTATGCTTTAAATGGATACAACAATACTGTTTATTGTGTCGATTTTGATGATACACGATTAATAATTCTAAATTCCTTCCACCCCTCTGCTCTTCATAAAATAGATAAGGTACAACTTAATTGGTTTAAATCCATGGCCTCTGTACCAAGTAAAAACAAACTTGTTTTTATTCATTCCCCAGCCTTTCCTACTGGGGCCCATCTAGGTCACTCACTTGATTTATATCCTGAAGATAGAAATGAGTTTTGGGATATAGTTGATAAATGTAATATAGACATAGTATTTTCAGGTCATGAGCATAACTATTCTAGAAGAGTCATAGACAGCTCTTTTAGTGAAGGTGGTTTTACTTATCAAAATAAAGTACCACAGATAATCTCAGGTGGTGGTGGTGAGAAGTTACGTAATAAATATAAAAGTAAAAAAGGAATAGTTGTAGCTCCTGTAGCAGTATATCATTTTTTAGTTGTTGATATTGATGAATACTCTATCAAAGTTTCTGCAATAACATCAAAAGGCAAACAAATAGATGAATTTGAAATAAAGAAATAATTTCTAACTAAAAACAAATGGACTTAAAACTAGCTATTAATCTAGTTTTAAGTCCATTTTTATAGATAGTTTTAAATAAAATCTTCTAAATCTAAAGTTTTTAAATATCTTTCTCTAAATTCATTTTCAAGAAAACTCATTGTGATCATATCATAATATTTATGATTATAATAAGCCCCATCTCTTCTTAAACCTTCTCTTTTAAATCCTATCTTTTCATAAACATGAATAGCTCTATTATTAAAAGGATAAGCTTCAAGTTCAATTCTATGAAGATTAAACATTCCAAATCCATAGTTTAAAGCTAAAATCATAGCTTCTGTACCATAACCTTTACTAAAATCTTCTTTCCTATTTATAAGAACTCTTATATTCCCACATCTATTATTTCTATCAACTTCATTAATTACTACTTCCCCTACTATCTTATTATCTTGTTTTGAAAATATCAAAAAATCTACTCTATCACTATCAGCTGCTACTCTATCAATGTAATTCTCTATTTCTGTTTTATTAAAAGCTTGAGCACTTCCAGTAAAAATCATTGTTTCAATACTAGTATTTTTAAAATTGTCCCAATATTCTTCTGTATATTCTTTATCTAATTTTTTTAGATAAACTATATTTCCATTTAACTCTAAAAAATTTCTCATATTTAACATCTTTTTTCTCCTTAAATCTATTTACTTAAATTATAAATATTTTAAGTGAGTTTAATCAACATCATTAATGATTCAGAATAGTTTTTGCTCAATTTTCCTCCTCATTTGTCCCAACTTCTTTTTCTGATATTTCATCTGAAAACTCAGTTGATAGATTAGTTTTATAATTGTTTTTTATAAGTTTATGAACACTTCCCCTTTCTCTGCTATATCTTAATACCATATAGGCAACTGAGTATACTCCTACCATAAAAAGTCCTGCTATAAGACCCGATCCTTGCCCTGATATAAATGGCATACTTAGGATAATTATAATCATGCTTATAAGTCCTATCCATGATGTATATGGATATCCAGGCATCTGACATTTCCCTTCTGGTGGACATCCATTTTTCTTACGAAATCTTATATGAGTAGCCATTATTACAGCATAAGTAAATAGAAGTGCAAATCCTCCAGCGCTTATTAGAAATAAATAAACTCTAGGAAGTAACATACCTAAACCTAGTCCTATCAACATCCCAAGGCCTGAAAACAGAATTCCTCTATGAGGCACATCCTTATTATCCTTTAGCCATTTAGGTGCATGACCCTCATCTGCTAAATATCTTATCATTCTTCCAAGTCCAAACATAGCTGCAAGCATAGTTGATAATATAGCTGTAATTAAAACCAAGTTAAGAACAGTTCCAGCCCAGCTTATTCCCCATCTATTTAGTGCTACAACCATAGGACTTATACTTTCACTTAACTCCGCCGTTGGAACTAATGGAAGAAGAACTCCTATTGAAATTACATAAAATCCTACAAGGCATAAAACTGTATAGGTTATTGCTCTAGGTATTGTTTTCCTTGGATCTCTGGCTTCTGATGCAGCTAATCCTATTATTTCAAAACCTGCATAAGAAAACATAACTATAAGCATACTTCCTGCAAGACCTTTTATTCCTCCCGGCATAAATTCCTCTCTACTTAATTCGCCAACTCCAACCGCTCCACCTCCTGATATTATTCCTACTATTAATAAAAAAGCTACAAATATAAAAGAAATTATAGCTAATACTTTTATAGCTGCTAATCCACTTTCTAGCTTACTTAGTTTATCTGCACCTAATAAATTAAGTAATGTAACTCCAACTATTATGATTCCTCCAAGCAAAGAAATAGAAACATTAGGAAACCATTCCCTAACCAAAATAGATACTGCTGTTGCCTCACTGGATATAGCTAAAACCATTCCTGTCCAATATACCCATCCTACAACAAACCCCACACCTTCTCCAAAAATATTAGCTGCAAAAGTTCTAAATGAGCCTGAATCTGGATTTGCTACAGTCATTTCTGACATTGCAAACAATATAAAATAAACTAATATTCCTCCTAATATATACGCTATTAATATAGATGGCCCAGCTGCATGAATAGCTACAGAAGACCCAAGAAAAAAAGATCCTCCTATTACTGTTCCTAATGCCATCATAGTTAACTGCCAAGCAGACAATCCTTTATGTTTACTCTCCATATTTTGCCCTCCATTTAAGTTTGTTTATATCTTAGTATTCCTAAAAATCTTTAATATAAACGAAAAAATAAGGCATAGACGTATCTATACCTTATAAAAAACTATATTGCAAGGCTGTTTATCTTAACAGGCTCTTTCCTATCAATCTCTGTCATTGAAACTGGATCTAATATTTCATTTAATTCTCTTATACTTAAAATACCTTCTCTTAATATAATTTCTTTTACAGATATTCCTGTTTTTAAAGCTTCTTTAGCTATATCTGCTGATTTTTTATAACCTATATAAGGACAAAGTACAGTGACTATTCCTACACTATCATTTACAAGTTGTGCACATCTTTCTTTATTAGCTGTAATTCCTAGGATACAATTATCAACAAAAGTTTTTGTTGCATTTCTCAAAGTTTCTATTGATTCGAATAAATTATAAAATAATACTGGTTCAAAAGCATTTAGTTCTAATTGTCCTGCTTCTGCTGCCATGGTTATAGTAAAATCATTTCCCATAATATTAAAGGCTACTTGAGAAACTACCTCTGGAATAACTGGATTTATCTTTCCTGGCATTATAGATGAGCCATTTTGCATTGATGGAAGATTAATTTCTCCTAGTCCTGTTTTAGGGCCACTTGATAAAAGTCTTAAATCATTTGCCATTTTAGATAAATTAACTGCACAGGTTTTTAATACTCCAGATACACTTACAAAACCATCAAGATTTTGAGTTCCATCTATCAAGTCCTCTGCTTGTGTTAGATTTAAACCTGTAACCTTTTTAAGATTTAAAGTGATATTTTTTAAATAATCTAAACTTACATTAATTGAAGTTCCTATAGCTGTTGCACCCATATTTACAGTTAACATCTCTTCTTGAACTCTACTTAATCTGTTTATATCTCTTTTAATAACAGATGCAAAAGCATGAAAAGATTGCCCAAGTCTTATAGGAACTGCATCTTGAAGTTGAGTACGTCCCATTTTAATAACATCATTAAATTCTATAGCTTTTCCTTCTAAAACTTCATATAAACGTTCAAGTTCATAAACTGCATTAACTAACATTTTTATAATTACTAGTTTACCTGCTGTTGGAAACACGTCGTTAGTTGATTGAGCCATATTTACATGGTCATTTGGATGAACTAAACTATAGTCTCCTTTTTTTCCTCCTAGTATTTCAATAGCTCTATTAGCTATAACTTCATTTGCATTCATATTTGTAGAGGTTCCTGCTCCCCCTTGTATTGGATCTACTATAAACTCATCATGAAGTCTTCCTGAAATAATTTCATTGCAAGCTTGTATAATAGCTGCTCCAACTTTTCTATTTAATTTATTTATATCTATATTTGTAATAGCCGCCGCCTTTTTTATTTCAGCTAGGCTTATTATAAGCTCTGGATGGATTGTTCTATTTGTAATATGAAAATTGTTTTTTGCTCTTAAAGTTTGTACACCATAATAAGCTTCTATCGGTACATGCATATCTCCTATTGAATCAAATTCTATTCTAGTCTCCATATAAATACCCTCGCTTTTATTTTATTTATTAATACAATAGCGAGATTATCATTATTTTCTACTCATGTAAATCTTTAAAAAGCATTTACTTAAAAAAGGTGAAAAAATGCATAGCTAACTTAATTAAAAATATTTTTTATCATACTTTAATTAATTTTATTAAGGGGATTTTTTTAAGATTAGCTCTTAAACTTAATATTTTTAACCTAAAATATTCAAAAAGCTTGTATCATTACACCTAAAACTTTATTATATTAACTATAGAGGAATTTTTTAAATAAATCTAAAAAGAGGTGCCTATTATTATGGATGAAATAGATTTAAAACTTATTAAACTTCTTCAAGAAAATGCTCGATATTCCCTTAAATATTTGGCTAAAGAAGTGTTCTTATCAACGCCCGCAGTCTCTTCTCGTATACTAAAACTTGAGGAAGCTGGAATAATTAAGGGCTATTCAGCTCAAGTTAATCTACCTAAACTCGGCTACAATATTAAAGCTTTTATAAATCTTGAAGTTAGCCCAAAGCAAAAACCTGAGTTTTATCCTTTTATAGCCGCCTGTCCTAATGTTCTTGAATGTAATTGTGTTACAGGAAAGTTCTCTATGCTTATAAAGGTTTCCTTTCATACTACTGAAGAACTTGACGGTTTTATTAATGAAATACAGAGATTTGGAAATACTGAAACTCAAATAGTATTCTCTACCCCAGTTGATCATAGAGGAATTCAAATAGAAATGAATTAAACTCACAAAAAGCCTCGCAAATTACTGCGAGGCTTTATTTTAAGAAAAATATATATTAAGTTTTCCATCATCATATCTAGCTGAACTGATTTCTTTAGATTGAAGTTTAGTTGGAAGTACAAAACCTCTTCTTTCATTTTTTATAGATATTATGATTTCATCCTCATTTTGAGATAGTTTAATTTCATTTTTATCTATAAAAGGCATTTTTATTTCAAGAATATAGTTTCCGTCTTCACTTTTTACATCAAATATCTTTTCTTTAAATAAAACATTGCTTGGATCAAAATCTCCATAAAGTTTATCTCCAGCTTCTTTTAAATGTGTATATTTTCTCAGCTCATGATTCATAAGTTCAAGCTTAAATATTGGTATTCCTTTAAAACTCTCTTCGATATCTTTAATGGTATTTTTTTGTATATTAGCCCATTTCTCAAAATAACCTTCAAGAGATTCCTTTGAAAAAATCCTGTTTATAAATATTCCATCTACGTTGTAATCAAACAAATGAAGATATGAAAAACTCCTTTTTGCTTCTTTAACCACTATCTTTTCTGGAGTTGTAACTATTCTAATACTTACTACATCTTTGTTAAGCATAAGTTTATGAAGTTCATCAATCTTCTGATAAAGTTTATCTATATCGTCAAACACCTTATCATCTGGCAAAGGAATTTTAACTGTAGCCTCAACTACAGGCTTAACAAACTTAGCTGCTTTTCTTTTTATAGGGAAAAACTTTTCCATCCACCATTTAAATAAGTCTGGAAACTTTAATAAGGACATGGTTTCCCCTGTTGGTGCACAGTCAACAATTAAAACATCATATACTCCTTCATCGTATACTTCCTTAATTTTTATTAAAGATAAAAGTTCCTCAAAACCTGGAAATACTAGTAATTCCTCTGTTTCTATAGTCTTATCTGACTTTAACATCATTAATTTTTCAATATAACCTTTTATATTTCCCCAAACTCTTTCATTTTCTATAATTGAGTCAATTTCCATAGCATAAAGATTTTCACTTACCTTTATAGGCTCATTAGAAAGCTTAACATCAAAAGAATCACCTAAACTATGAGCTTGGTCTGTACTCATGATAAGTACCTTCTTCCCTTCCTCTGCTATTTTGCAAGCAGTAGCTGATGCTATACTTGTTTTTCCTACTCCACCTTTACCAGTATATAATATTACTCTCATAACGTTCCCTCCACCTTTATGAAAAATCAATCTCTACTTTTTTTGTTGTTCTTTTCTCTTCTTTCTCATCTTTTTCTTCTTGTATCATATATATTGCTATATCTTTTATTAAACTAAATGCTTCTTTTTCAATATCATCCACTCTTTTTCTTACCTTATCTGGAAGTATCTCCTTTATGGCTTCATATTTTAAAGTTTCTGCTTTTATCATTTTTTTAATAAATTCCTTATTCATAAAATCACCTCTATTCAAAATAAATGCTTAATTTTTCAGAATTAAGTTTTGCTGATGCAATAGAATATTTCCTTATGGAATTAGGTATAGGAATATTCCTCTTAAAATTGCCTATTTTTATTATTACATCACTTCCTGATTCAAATAAATCAAAATCCTTTTTATCGGTAAAAGGAACATAAACCTCAAGTTTATATCCATTTTCAGTTTTTTCAAAAACTTCATTTAGTGTAGTTTCAAGAATATCAAATATATTTTCTTCTTTTAATGAATCACTAACTATTCTATCTAGTGCCTCCACCCCATTTATATCTTCTTCATACCATTTGACTTTATATATAGGTATATTAGAAAAGGAGGAATTAAGCTCTTCTAGATATTTACTTTGAATCTCTTTCCATTCATTAAAGAAATTATTTTCTATCTCCTCCGGTATAAGTCTGTTTATATATATTCCATCTACATTAAAATTGTATAAATTTAAATACATATAACTTCTTTTACTTTCTTCTACAACCATTTTTTCTGGTATAGTAACTAATCTTATACTGCATATTTCTCTATCTTTTAAAAGCTTTTGTAATTCGAAAAGTTTATAATATAATTTTTCAACATCACTCATAGCTTCTTTATTTGGCATCTCTATTTTAAATGCAACCTTTGATATTGGTCTTAAAACTTTAAGTGCTATTTTTTCTATAGGAAAAAGTTTTTCCATGTACCATGAAAATAGTTCTGGAAACTTAAGAAGAGAAAGTGTTTCACCAGTAGGTGCACAGTCTACTATAATCAAGTCATAGATATTTTTATCATATAGTTCTTTTATTTTAAGAAGAGAAAACAACTCCTCTATACCTGGAAAAACCACTATATCTTCATATATTTCTGCGTCTTCTTTACCTTTAAAAGAAATCATGTTTTTAAATGCATCTGATATATTCCCATAATACTTTTCCATTTCATGATTTGAATCTATCTCTAGTCCATCAAGATTATCTATAACCTCTTCTGGTTCAAAGTTTACCTTTTTCATAAATAAATCACTTAGGTTATGAGCCATATCAGTGCTTACTATTAAAGTCTTTTTACCTTCTTTAGCTGCTTTTACTGCATGAGCTGCTGCTATGCTTGTTTTTCCCACTCCACCTTTTCCTGTAAAAATTAATATTCTTCCCATAATATCCTCCTATAATTCTTATTTAGAATAGTTCTCTTCTCGAAGTATTTCTTTTAAAAATAACTTAGTTTCCTAAGCTATTCTATTTCTATTCTTCTAATTTTTTTAGACTTTTTATCTGGATTATTTGCTTTATCTTTTTCAGTTTTAAATACAACCATAACTTTATTTATTATACTTATAAAACTCTCTTTCTCTTCTTGAGTTAAAGAGCTATGTATCTCTTTAAAATAATGCTCTATAAGTTTTTTTTCTTCTTTTATGAAATCCTCTGCCTTTTTAGTTAGAACTATATTTACAACTCTTCTATCTTTTTCATCCCTTATTCTTGCTGCCATTTCTTTTTTTTCTAATCTACTGATTACGCCTGTAGCTGTATTTAAAGGAGCATTTATATACTCTGCAATTTCTGTCATATTAGCTTTTTTATATCTATAAAGAAACAAAAGAGATAATATTTCATTTTTTGAGTAATCTAAAAATACATTGCTCCACTGATCCGGAAAAAACAAAAACTTAAATTCATCTATATAATTAAAAATTATTGACTCTAAATTAAAGAGTTCATTATTGTGCATACACTTTTCTCCTAAAATTAATTCTATCCTCGAAGTATATTTTAATTCTACTCTAGAAGTATTTTGTTGTCAAGTGTTAAATCCTACGACTTCAATACCAGCTATACTTCCTTTCCCTTCATAGGTTTGCTTACTTCTTTTGTTCAAAAAATAAAGTTTCACTTCTCCAGATAATTCTTCTTTTACTGGTATGTTCATTTCTCCTTTTTTAGGGGCTACTAGTCCACCTGGTTGAGTTAATCTACCTTCTATTTTTAAAATACCATCTTTATTTTCTAAAGATATTTTTATTTTTTTATCGTTTATTTCTTCTATTTCTAGCTTGCTATTATTATAAGTTGCAAATCTATATTGATTACCCTGAACTAACAAATTCACTATATAACCTCTAAAAGATTTTTTCCCAAAAGGTATATCTGCAACAGATAAAAAAATACTAGTTCCTTTATCCTCAAAATTATTGCATTGAATCCATAGATACTCCTTAGGGAATGATGTTCCCCAGTCTTTTTCTATATATCCTTTCCCCTTATTAAAATCTATTTCTTCATTATTTATTTTGATTTTTCCAGAAACCTCATGGTTCATGCTGATGACCCCATGATAACATTCCATATTAGGGATGTATGCAAAAAAGCCCATTATGTTAGGACATATTATAGACTTTTTTAGAGGAGTTAATGTCCCTAGATTTATATTAGCTTTTATATCACAATCTTTATCTTTTATATTAATAAAAACTCTTGATTCAGAAAATGTATTTTCTCCTATACTTATCCTAAAGGGATTTTGATGAAACTTAAAATCTTCTAATTTAAATCGTACATACCCTGTCTTGGTTGTCCTTTTATCATTATTATCTACACTTACAAATATATATTGAATAAAACTATGATAATCACCATGAAATAAGCTTATCCCAGGTATAAAACTTATGACATTTTTTTGATTTTCTGATACCTGTTTATAATACCAGCCTTCAAAATAGTTTTTCTTTTTTAAATCCCCTTGAAAAAGTATGGGATTTATCATCTTCTTAAACACTTTAGACATCATCCTCACTATATACTATATTTACTAGTATATCCATGTACAAAAAAAGAAACCTCACTAGGTTTCTTTTTCATTAAGATTTATTTGTTTTTTATATTATCAATTATTCTAGTAATTATATCTATCCTCTTAAATGGGGTTATTAAGTAATACCCATCTACATATTCAGAAATCTCTTTTGCAATTTGGGTGGATAACTTCACTGCAAGCTCTGTACCCTCTTCCTTTGAAACATCTTTATACATCTCAATTATTTCTTCTGAAACGTTGATTCCTGATATTTCATTGTTCATAAAGCAGGCATTTCTATAACTAACAACTGGAATGATTCCACCTAAGATTTTTACATCTAGTTCTTTTCTTGCAAGTTTTAGATTTTCTAGGGCCTCTTTAGTTAAAACAGGTTGGGTTAAAAACATGGTTATTCCATTTTCTATCTTTTTCTTTGCTTGTACCATCTGAGCATTAAAGTTTCTTGCATTGATATTTAAGGCCCCACAAACATTAAATGGACTTTTAAAGGTTGTTTCATTTAAGTTTGTTATATAGTTTGCAAGTATTGATGAATTAAAACTAAATACTCCCTTAACTTCATCTCTTTCAGCAGAAGGTATAGGATCACCAGTTACAACTAAAACATTATTCACCCCTTCTATATTAAGACCCAAAAGAAGAGCTTTTGTAGCATTTATATTTCTGTCTCTACAGGTCATATGAGGAATTGGTGTTATATCTAATTCTCTCTTAAGTTTACAAGCAAGTATACTGCTATCAACTCTAGCTCTTGCAATAGGACAATCAGCTATAGTTATAGCGTCTACTCCCTGATCTTTCAGTTTCTTTGCACTACTCATAAAAAAGTCTATTTCTGTATCTATAGGAGGATCTAATTCAACTGCAATTATCTTCTCTCCCTTATCTAACTTTTCGATAAGTTTATTTTTCACCTCTGATTTTTTGATTTCTGATGGTTTTGATATCTTGTCATAAACAATATCATCTAAACTAAGTTCTTTTAGTTTTAAAACCATTGCTTTTATATACTCTGGAGTTGTCCCACAACACCCACCTAAAATGCTGACTCCTAATTTCGCTATTTCAAACATCTGACTTGCAAAATACTCTTTGCTGTTATCAAAAAAAGTACGGTTATTTATTATAGTTGGATAACCTGAGTTTGGCATTATGGACATGGTTTTATCTTCAATATTAAACTCTTTTATATACTGAAGAAGATGGTATGGACCTGAAAAACAGTTAAAACCTAAAGCATCAATTTCAGTAATCTTTGAAAGTTTATCTATAAGCTTCTTTCCTGAATTTCCAAGCCTTGTGTACCCTTCTGGAGAAACAGCAAACTCCACAAGAATAAAAGCTTTAGGATTTTTACTTTTTATATATTTGCAGATATCAACTAAACATTCCTCTTGGCTAAAGGTTTCAAATATGAAGTTATCTGCACCTAAATCAAGAAATACATCTACTATTTCTTGGTACTCTTTAAATAATTCATGTCCTTCTAGTTCTTTGATGGGCCCAATATCAGCAAAAACTGAAACTGATGTACCCTTAGTTGCCTCTTTTGCAATTTCATAGCCCTCTTTGATGACCCTCTTAACTACATCAAAATCACTTTCTAATGCCTCTTTATTGGCACCAAAGGTATTAGTTCTTATAGCCCCACAACCTGCATCTATATATTCCTTGTGTATATCTAAAACAGTTTGCCTATCATAAAGATTTCCAAGTTCACACTTAGTTGATGGATTTTTACTTAGTACACTGTAATAAGTACCCATTGCTCCATCAAAAATCAGCGGTTTCTTTTTTGTTTTCATTTGTATCCCCCTAAACAAATTTATCTCTTACCTCAAAGGAAATTATATATCATTAATATCCTTTCCTGCATTACTAAATTTACTATAACACATATGGGTAAGAATTTGTGTTATTTCTTTAATGGTACTATGAACAAGTCTAAAAGTAGAAATAGACCATTTCAAATAATAACTCACTCAACTTTTCTAGGGGAAACTTATACATTAAAATTTCATTATATCTATTAGATGCTTTCTATTAGAAGTTGTAACTAGGGCTACACTCCCTCCAAATTGTTCAGTGATATATTTTATTACCCATGAGTTAGGATCTGATTCTTTATCTAATAAGTTTTGTAGCTTCCTTTGATTATACAATGTATTATATTCATCTTTTTCTATCTCTCTTTTATTATATTGACCTTTAAGTAATGGAGAGAAAGCAACTAAAGTTAAATCATTATGATATTTTAAGTAATCACTAAGATCTCCATCAACTGCAACTTGTGGATAAAAATCAGCATCAATAGTTGGGGTTAAATAACTATATCTCTGTTGAATTGCAGAAAAGAATTTATAACCATTTTTAATACAAATATTCCTTGCTCGTTCAATGCGCCAAGTTCTAAAATTGCTACATCCAATCTCTTTAATCAAGCCCTTTTCTACAAGTTCGTTTAGTGTTTCTAAAGTTTCTTCCTGTGGAGTGTTATAATCATCTACATGTAAATATAATAAATCAATATAATCTGTATTTAAATTTTCTAAAGACTTTTGTACAGATTCTAAGATAACTTTTCGTCCCAATCCTTGCATATTAGAAAAATCTCTATTTTCAATGTTTTTAGGTAGTGCACCAAGCTTTGTTGCTATTATAGTTTCTTTTCTGTTATTATTTTTATTTAACCACTTTCCTATAACTCTCTCGCTCTCACCACCATTTCCACCATTCCAAACCGCATAGTTGTTTGCTGTATCAATAAAGTTGCCACCTTCATTAATATAATCATCCATCAACTTAAAAGAGTCCTCTTCACTTGTCTTTGTTCCAAAATTTATTGCTCCAAGTCCAATATTAGATACTCTTAATGATGAACTTCCTAATAATATTTTTTCCATCTAAAAACACCTCCTAAAAATATTATATTTTAGGTTCTAAAATATTGAAATTAGGTACTTTATTGTGCTATAGTTACAAAAAAGTACCTAAGGAGATAATTATGATAGTAAATGAATGGGAAGAAGGATGTCCTTTATTGTTAACCCAGAGAATAATTTTGGGTAAATGGAAGTTATCTATAATATGGTTTTTAGCCAGAAATGAAGTCATGAGGCACTCAGAATTAAAAAGGGCCTTTGATGATTCCTCCCTTACTCAAAAGATGCTCACTCAGCATTTAAGGGAACTTGAAGATGATAATATTGTTGAAAGAAAAATCTACAATGAAGTTCCTCCTAAAGTTGAATACAGTCTAACAAAGGTAGGCAAGAGTTTTATTCCAGTACTTGATCTTATGGAAAAATGGGGAGAGTCTTATATAAAAATTGGTGCAGAAGATAATTAAAGCTTGATGTTCATATAAAATAATACATCCTACAATAGTTATACCTAAAATGTCGGATTCTCTATTTTTGCTTCTGTTATCCTGTATATGAAAGGAAGGGATTTTAATGGATTCACTTAAAAATATGAATGATGCTCTAAAGTATATTGAAAAAAATCTTGAATATGAAATAGATTATAAGGAGATAGCTAGACTAGCTTTATGTTCTGAATATCATTTCAAAAGAATGTTTTCTTTTTTAGCTGGAATTCCACTATCAGAATATATCAGAAGGAGAAGGCTCACAGTTGCTGCTTTTGAACTTACGAACAGTGATATAAAAGTGATAGACCTTGCTGTTAAGTATGGATATAATTCTCCTGATGCTTTTTCAAGGGCCTTTCAAAGTTTACATGGAGTTACTCCATCAGAAGCTAGAGATAATAGTCATTCATTAAAAGCTTATCCACCTATGACCTTCCAATTATCTATTAAGGGAGGAAACGAAATGAATTATCGTATTGTAGAAAAAGAAAAATTTAATATTATTGGATTAAAAAAGAGGGTTCCTATAGTTTTTGAAGGGGTTAATCCTGAGATTTCTAAGATGTGGCAAAGTCTAAACATGCAAATCATAACTGAACTTAAGGCACTTTCAAACATTGAGCCATCAGGACTTATAAGCGCTTCTGTAAACTTCTCTGAAGGAAGAATGGAGGAAAAAGGTGAACTTGATCACTATATAGGAGTTGCTTCAACTAAAGAATGTCCAGATAATTTTGAAAAACTTGAAGTTAAAACATCAACTTGGGCCGTATTTGAAGCTGTTGGGTCTTTTCCAGAAACTCTTCAAAATATATGGGGACGTATTTACTCTGAGTGGTTCCCATCATCTAACTATGAAGTAGCTGAAGGGCCTGAAATTCTATGGAATGAAAGTAAAGATACCTCATCTCCAACCTACAAAAGTGAGATATGGGTACCCGTAGTAAAAAAACAATAAGATCTTAAAGGGAACTTGTCTTAAGTTCTCTTTATTCTTTTATTGCTAACTTGGAGACATGCTTTTCGCCATGACTATCAAAATACTTATAAAACTTCATGCCTATCTTCTCAGCAACCCTTTGTGAAGGAATATTTCTTTCACTTGTAATTGAAAAAACTCTAGAATAATTTAATATTTCAAAGGCATATTTCTTGCATGCCAAAGCAGCCTCCGTTGCATAACCTTTATTGCAATAATCCTTAATAATATGGAACCCAATCTCCGGCACAACTTCATCTTCAATTCTCTGCATTGTTATTCCACAATCCCCAAGAAAAACTTCTCCTTCTTTTAATATAACTGCCCATAAACCATGATTATACTTACTATAGTTTTCGATATTCCATTGAATCCACTTCTCTACTTTCTCTTCATCAAATACCTTAGGATAATATTTCATAGACTCAAAATCAGATAGAACCTTTGATAGCTCATTCTTATCTTCTGGTACAAGTTCTCTTAGATATAATCGTTTTGTTTCTATTACTTTTATGATTAATCACCTCAACTTATTTCATATTACTTAAATATGATGAACCTCTCGTTTATCATATTTTATCATGGGCCTCTTATATTTCTTCATATACCTTTTCTTGAACTTAATAGTCTGATGTACCTTTTGATGGTCCTAATTAGATAAACTTCATTTTAGTAATCAAGATGATGATTTACTTTTTAAGTATCCTCTTTAAATAAGCTATATCTAACAAATTCACAGTTTCAAAATTTCCTTTATAAAAAACTGCCCAGTTATTGAAAACACAAGGCAATTCCTTTGCCTTTTGTAGAGTATCCACTTGAATTAAAGATACAGGAACTTCATTTACTTCACGGTACTCTTTTATCATCTCAATACTTTGATAAACATATGGACATTGCATATCATAATAAATTGTTAATTCTTCGCTTTCAATTTTATGATTTTTAACACTGGGTGAAAATTTTGGCATTGTACCATCAAAAGAAAGCGCAAGTAATTCATAATCGTCATCTGTATTATCAACAACCTCAAAGCCGAACTTCTTAACAAATGATTGGTCTGAAAGCCAAGCCTTCTGCTTTTTTGCTCCAAGCATGCAAATTCCTGATTTCCCCTTTGCTTTAGCATCAGCTAAACAATACTCCATCAACAAATTTCCATAACCTTTTCCCTTGTAATTGCCTGAAACCCATAAACAATACACATAATAATAGTTGTCTCCGATTATTGGAACCCAAGCTGTTTCAAGAGGAGCATACTCAATAAAAACAGTAGCTTTTTCATTTAATTTTCTAAAGACATGACCTTCATTTAACCGTTCTGACAGCCATTCTTTTTTTGCATCAATACCTTTATGTGGCTTTTTACTACGTATAATGCAGCATACATGCTCATTGGCAAGGTTTTCTTTTGTTAGATTTATAAACTCAGCACCCATATTTTATTCTCCTCCTTTACAAAGCCTAATTCTTAAATTGCTTCCAATCTATGATTTATTTCATATAATTTCTTATTGTGTCTACAGTTGCTAATATATCATTGATGTTTTCTTTAGTTTTGTTGTTCTCTTTGGCATAAATAAACATATCACGAACTTCAGATAAAGAATTTGCAAACTTCTCATCCATCCACTCATATCTTGGCAACAGCCATAAATGAAAATGCCTTGACCTTTCTTCTTGAATAATTGTTACTTCTTTAATATCCTTTATGATTTTTAATGCTTCTCTCGCCTTATAAGCTAACTCAAATAGTTCTTGTGATTCCTCATAAGTTAATTCTGAAATTGACTTAATATGTTTTTTTGAATCAATTATTAAGAATGCCTTAATTGGAACTTCTGGGTCTTGATGAAGAACGAAATTTTTAGTGCTTTTTATTATATCACCAGGCGGAGTAAACTCACCATTTCCTATGGAGCAGCCTAAACATTCACAACTCCATCCCTTATCTAAAATATCTCTTATTATCATAAAATCCTCTCCTCTAAAACTCAATATTTCTCACTTTTACATATATAGATAAATTATATCATATTTGCAGTATTAGGTTTTAAATAACAAAAGATCATTTAGTAATAGCATAACTAAATGATTTTTTGCATTAAGTACTATATATAGGAAAAGTTAAATTAAAAATATTTACAGCAAACTTAGTTTGGGAACCTGAATGAAACTAAGGTATATTAATGATGTTATTATTACTATGTTTATAGAATAACTTAACATTAAAAATTTTATTTCTTTAAAGTCATTTCTTTTTTCTCTATAATTTCGTGCTGATACAACTATGCTAATCAATAGGATTATAAGTTGTACTATAATAAACAAGTAGTTCCAGAATAAGGTTTCAGAATTTAATGTTATTCCTTTTGAAATCCTTGATATCTCATTATTTATAAAAATAGAAATTACTTGAACCCAAGGTAACATTATTATTAATGCCAATGAATATCTTTTTATATATTTTACCTTTAAAAAATACAGTATTAATATATTTAAGATGATTATTAACATACTGATTATAAAGTTATCCATAATTGTCCATAGACCTAGTAAATAAAAAAGCCATTGTACACCAAAAAACATAAATATCTGATTCATATCTTTCCCCTTTGAAGTTAATTTGCATAGTTCATATCTCTTATTCAAATTATTAATTAAAATACAGTACCTTACACTTTATTTCAAATTTTCAATATTCTAAATCTATTTTCCTAAAACAATAAGATTTCCTAAAGGACGAAATCCGTTTTTCTCATAAAACTTACAAGATGGATAGTCTTTTTCTGTATTAAGTATCATTCCTTGAACATTTTCATCCAATAATAATTTTTCTATATGATTTAGGAATAAACTTCCGATACCTTCCCCTTGATAATCATAACTTATACAAAACTCATCTATATAATATTCCATGCCACATATCCAAGGCTTTTTCATACCTATACTTAATGCTACAATTTTATTATTTACTAAACCTATATAACCTAAAAAATAATTGTTTTTCATATGATTTATGAAAAACTCCTTTACCTGCTCTCTTGAATCATATTCGTCATTCCAAGGTTCTTTCGAAAATGTATCTATAAATAAATCAACACACTCTTCTAAATATTTCTCTTCAAATTTATTTACTTTAAGCTCCATTTTATACTCCATATTTCTTTTAATTTACTATTTCTCTATCTCTTACCATAACTATGATTAAATTATACCACGTTTTGTAAATATTTTCTTCATGTACCTTTTCTTATACCTAATTTTTATCTACTTAGATCTGATGCACCTCTTGATGGGCCTAGTTAAAATATCTTAACATTAGGATTTCTATATCTTTTTCTTTTTATGGTTTTCTTGTCCCATTGAATAGCTTCTTTAGGACAATATTGAATACAAGCTGTACATTGTTCACACTTGTGTTTCCATGATGGTTTTTCTCCATTAAATTCTATATTTTCTACTGGACAAACTTTTTCACAAAGCTTGCAACCATTACATTCATCAGTTACCCAAAAGTTTCTATCACTTTCATGAAAGCCTTCAACTATTTTATTAGTTTGTTTAATAAAGATCTTATCAACTACTCTATCAAGAACTAAACTTGTCACCTCACATGGGTGATTCTTTCTTTTCTTAATTATTTTTGATATCATTTCTATCTTTTTCTTTTCTTGCTTAAAAACATCATTATAATAGTGAATGTCTTTAGTATCATATTTTAAGATATTATTTGCAGGCATTTTAACTAAAAACCCTGAATTTAGATGTTCATGATTTTTTTCTAATAAATCTTTGAGTTTAAATAACACCTTAGCAGGTGCACCTCCATGAGTTACTATACTAAAAACATAGGTATCCTCACTTAAGTTTAAGCTTTTTATTACCTTATCAACAATTAAAGGCAAACGTGCATAATAAACAGGAAATATTATTCCAAGAATTTTTGATTTAACCTCTATCTTTTCCTCATTTCTCATAGAAGCTATCTTACATAAATTAAGAGTAGATAATCTATTTTGTATATCTTTTGCTACTTGATAACTGTTTCCTGTACCTGAAAAGTAAAGTATGGTATCTTCATTAATAATCATTATAAATGCCCCCTTCTTCTTTTACAGAAAGTATACACCTTGTACCATACTACAGAGTCAAGAGCAAAATAAAAGCTTTCTTGAAATACCTCAAGAAAGCTTTTGATATACTATTTATTCTCTTCTGCTACCTAAAAACTTATCATACAAAAATACAATAGCCGCAACTACCAATAATATATGTATAAGCCCTCCTCCTATTCTAAATAGAAGACCTAATAACCAAAAGAAAACTACAATTCCACCTAACCATCTTAAAAATTTCATTATAATCTCTCCTTTCTGCCTAGCTTCTAAATAGTTTGTATTGTCTATTTTTGTTTTATTATACCATAATATACGTTATTAAACAATAATTATTATCATTTATTTTCTTTTCTATAACATTCTCTGTTCTCTGATAGTACATTATCATTAACTTTTTCTAAAAGCTTTTTTGTTTCACTTAAAGCATCTATTTTAACCTGTAATTCCTTGATTTTTTCTTCAACTATTATCTTTATACCTTCAACATGTCCACCTAATATATCTTCATATACCTCATCGAAAATCACTTTTATTTCTTTTAAAGAAAAACCATAACTTTTAACCATTAGAATAAATTCAACTTTCTCAGCCTCATCTTCTGAATAAAGTCTATAGCCATTTTTATCCCTTTTGTTTTCCGTTAATAATCCTACATTCTCATAATATCTTATAGTTTCCCTATTTATATTTAACTTTTTTACTACCTCTCCAATTTTATAATAATTTTTCATAAAAATAATTTACCTCTTTACCTTTTTGTAAAGCATATTGAATTTCTTTTTTGGTACTTTCTCCAATATACCCATTTGCATTTACAACATATATTCCATCTGACATATCTATCTTATGATAATGAAGTTTTTCAAATAGTTTAATCTGCTCTTCAGTTATTTCTATATTATCACTTTGTTCAAAAAAACCTACTGTTAAAACTATACATCCATCTAATGTCAGTTTTGCCATTACTTCTTCAAATTGTTTCTTAAATTTTGTAGATCCACAAAGTGTAATTATTTTAGGTCTCAAATCTGTAGTATTTTCCATCATATTAACCTCTTTTCCTAGATATTATTAGTTAAGTCACCTAAAAATTTATTTATAGCAACTAATTCTTCTGAGTTATATTTTGAAATCATATCTTCAAATTTTTCATTCTGAGCCTTATGAATTTTTTCATGTATAAAAAATATTTCTCTACCTAACTTTGTTAGTATGTAATAAACTTCCTTTCTATTGCTTTCAAGTTTATCTGATTTTATTAAATCTTTATCAAGAAGTTTAGTTGTTATTTTAGATATAGCTCCCTTCGTCATATTCAATTCTTTTGATATAAATGTTGTATTAGAAAATTTATTTTTTCCTATACAATCAATAACATGAACTTCTGACAAAGTTAAATTTTTATTTAATAGTTCTGCTATTTCATATTTATCTAACATCTCTTCTAAAGCTTTTTCATGTTCATCATCAAAGCTACTTAATCTATTTATCAACATACTCATCTTTTTTGTTATATCTTGAACCTTATTATTATCCATAATTCTTCTCCTAAATATATACTTTCCTAAGAAACAATATAATTATATCATTTTAATATTTTTATATCAACAAGTCGAAACTTATTGTTTACAAGGAAACCATGTTGTGTTAATATTATTTTAGTTTCTCAGGAAACCATGTTGATGCCAAAATATTTTCTTAACTTGAAGGGAGAAATACATTGTGTTTAAGTTCATGCATTCTATTTTAAAATCAAAAGGAAATATAAAAAATGATACAAGCTCCTGCGTATATTGTGGAAAATGCGAAAAAATTTGCCCAGCTAATGCTATAAAAGTAACTCCAAATGAAGGTACATGGGTAATTGACAATGAGGTTTGCGTTAGATGCAAAAGATGTGTAAGAACTTGCCCAAAACAGTCTTTATCACTTGTGAAGAATTAGGTTTAATCTATAATAATAAAGCTGGAGTTATAGCTTATCCATAACTCCAGCTTCTATAGTATTTTTAAAGGTCAGCTGGGAACTTAATATCTAATTGACTTCTAACCTCGTCCATTACTTTTACTTCCATAACTGAATACTTATTATGTTTATGTGCATTTTCCTTTGAATTTATTAATCTTACTATTTCTTCAACTTCATAATACATGTTGTTAGGATGTTTACTTATTTCAACCTCTTCTGTTTCTCCGTTATTATAGATGATTGAAAGTTCTCTTGTATCTGGTATTTCTTTTATTATCATACAGCCTTTTTCCCCTTGAATTTGGCTAGGTAGCTTTGAATTAGTTATTTTTGAATATAATAACTCACCTTGCATACCATCATATTCAACTAAAATAGTTCCTGCTCCATCAATTCCATTTTCTAATTTTACAGCACTTGCTACTATCTTTTTAGGCATTCCAAAAAGTTTTACCATTGGGTGGATACAGTAAACACCTATATCCATAAGTGCTCCGTTTGAAAATTTAGGATTAAAAGCATTTTCTATAACACCATTTTTAAAATTATCATATCTTGAAGAGTATTGGCAGTACTGGAATGTAAGTCTTCTTACTTTTCCTATCTTATGAAGATTATCTTGTATTGCCTTAAATCCAGGATCAAAAACTGGACGCATTGCTTCTAATAAAATAACTCCATTATCATCTGCAGCTTTTAACATAGCTTCTAACTCCTTAATATTAGATGCTATGGTTTTTTCACATAAAACATGTTTTTTACCATTTAACATTTTTATTGATTGACTAGCATGTAGACTATTAGGACTAGCTACATACACTGCATCTATTTCATTGCTTGCTGCAAGTTCATCTAAATCATCATAAACTAAGGTAACTCCATATTTACTTCCAAACTCTAACGCTTTCTCTTTACTTCTTGAATAAACAGCTGCTAACTTAAAATCTTCACATAACATAGCTGCATTCAAAAATCCATCTGTTATCTTATTAGTACCTATTACCGCAAATCTTACCATTTTGCTACCTCCTTTTTCCTATATAAATAGTTTACATTACATACGGTATCAATTCAATAATCCTTTACTTATTATTAAACTTTAGAGTAGGTTTTGTTATATATGCTCTTCTACAAAATATTTCATGCTACTTTTTTTAAGTTCTTCAGTGCTATATAATATGCTGTAAGTTTTAATCCCAGATGCTTCTGAAATTCTTTCAACTATTTTCTCGCAAGTTTTTTTATCTTCTCCATGAATCATAGTAAATACATTATAAGGCCAATTAGGATAGGTTGGTCTTTCATAACAGTGGGTAACTTCTGAAAAAGAAACCATAATCCTACTCACTCTCTTAAGCTCTTTTTCTGGAACAATCCATACTACCATTCCATTACCTTTGATTCCAACATTTCTGTGGTTTAAAGAAGCACCAAATCTTCTTATAACTCCTTTATCCTTAAGTTCTTTTATCTTATCTAAGAGTTCTTCTTCTGTGATTCCAAGTTCACAGGCAATCTCTTCATATGGCTTAGGAACTAGTGGTAAATCTTCTTGAAGTTTTCTAATTATAGCTTTATCCAAATAACTAAACATAGCTTTTCTCCTTAAGATTAAAACTCACATTTATCTTAAATAAATTTATAGAAGGTAACTCCATTATCTCTTCTATTCCTGTATTACTTTTAATTTCCTCAAGTATTCTTTTAACACTTTCTCTAGATGATGCTGTTAAAGTAAACCACATGTTAAAGCTATGCTCTCTAATATAATTGTGGGTGACTCCCTCATAGCTATTTATGATTTTTGAAACTTCTTTAATTTTTTCCTTTGGAACTTTAACTGCACATAAAGTGCTATAATAACCTACCTTTTTAGAATTAACTATTCCTCCTAACCGCCTTATATAACCATCTTTTTTAAGATCTTTTAGAAGTTCTATAACCTGATTTTCACTTACTCCTAGTTTCTCTGATATCTTTAAATAAGGTCTTGATTCTAATGGAAATTCATTTTGAATTAAATTAAGTAAATCAACACATATCTTATCCATTAATAACCTCAACTTCTTCATTAGCTGAGTATAGACAGACCTCATCTGATGACATATAATCTCCATCATTATAAAAGGCTGCACGAGCACGACACCCTCCACAGCTCTTTTTATATTCACATTCTCCACATTTTCCTTCATATTCTAAAGTCCTAAGTTCCTTAAATACAGGACTATCTCTCCATAATTCACTGAAAGGAACCTCTCTCACATTTCCTATAGGTTTATCCAGATATGCACAAGGCTGCACATCACCAACTGGACTTATAATGCAATAACTAACCCCTGCTAAACATCCTCTTCTAAACCTTGGTCTCATATTAAGTTCATTTGCAATCCTCATGAATTGTGGTGCACAGGTTGGTTTTAATTCTATGTCTACTTGTTTTTGCTTTATCATAATATCTTTAAGAAGTTTTTCATATTGAAATGGGGTTAAAGATTGATCTTCTATATTTTCTCCTCTTCCTGTAGGAACTAAGAAGAAGATATGATGAGCAACCGCCCCAAGTCCCATACCAAAATTAGTTATATTAAGTATCTCATCCTTATTCCACTTCATCACAGTTGAATGTATTTGAAAAGGTAATCCTACGGCTTTGCAGTTTTTCATACCTTTAACAGCTTCCACCCAGGCACTTTTAAATCCTCTAAACTCATCATGTTTTTTGGAATTAAGACTGTCTAAACTTATTCCTATTCCCATGGCACCTGAATCTTTTAATTTTTTTGCGATTTCTTCAGTTATAAGTGTTCCATTACTTCCAATAACAGGCCTAAGTCCACTATTTGAAGCATACTCAATAAGCTCATAAATATCTTCACGTATTAAAGGTTCCCCACCTGAAAAAATCATTATTTTAAAGCCAGCTTCTTTAACTTCATCTATAAGTTTTTTTCCTTCTAAGGTGTTTAATTCTCTCTCAGCTTTAATTCCAGAGTTTCTGTAGCAATGTTTGCAATGCATATTACACTTATTAGTTGTGTTCCATGATATAATCATTGATATCCTCCTAAACTAATCCAAGTTTCTCCCCTACCCCTATTTCTTCATCAGTCAAATAACACGCAGGATCAGATGCCCAAAAATCTCCTGTCACAGCCTCTGCTCTAGATCTAAAATTGCCATTACACACATTAAGCCAGTTACATTTACTGCACCTTCCCTTAAGAAGCCTCTTTCTATCTTTTAATCCTGCTAAAATTGGATTTGATATATCTGTCCATATATCCTTAAAATTTCTTTCTTTAACATTTCCAAATGTATACTGCGTAGTGAATTGATCACTATGTACACCTCCTTTATAATCTATATTAGCTATCGCTATCCCTGAGCGATTTCCCCCATTCATTTTCATTAAGTTTAATATATTTTGAGATAGATGAGGGTATTTTTTCTCTGCCTCTAGATATAGATATACGGTATCAGCATGATTATCTACCGTCAAAATCTCAACTTCACTTCCTAGTTTAATTGCATTATTAATTATTATACTCATAGCTCTTCTTGTTTCTTCATGAGATATATCTTCCTTCATCATTTCACTACCTCTGCCTGAATACACCAAATGATAAAAACACACTCTTTTAATTTTCTCTTCTTTAACTAGGTAAAATATTTCCTCAAGTTCATCATAGTTATTACTGTTAATAGTAAATCTTAATCCAACTTTTTGATGGGCCTCCTGACAGTTTCTTATACCTTGAAGAGCACTATCAAAGGCCCCTCTGCTTCCTCTAAAATCATCATGTCTTTTTCCTATTCCATCTAAGCTAATTCCAACATACCCAACTTTTCTTTCTTTAAGTTTTCTTGCCATTTCCTTATCAATAAGTGTTCCATTAGTTGATATGGTACTTCTTATATTGTACCTTCTAGCATAATCAACTAAGTCCAAAATATCTTCTCTAATAAGAGGTTCCCCTCCTGAAAACAGTATTACAGGTACATTAAAATGGTGTAAATCCTCTATTAGTTTTTTCCCTTCATAAGTAGTAAGTTCCCCTTCATATTTCTTGTTATCTGAGTCTGCATAACAGTGCTTACACTTTAAATTACAGGTTCTAGTACAGTTCCAAACAACTACTGGCCCTCTATCTAAATTGACTCCATCTTTAGCTTCATTTGCACCATGAGTATATCTAAGTTTATCTCCAAAACTTTCTGTCCCACATAGCAGTTTAGATACACCTATCATAATGCACCTCCTATCCATAATTAACGCGACTTTGGTATTTTTCCCAATTATTCATATTTTATTAGAGTTTTTTGATTATTTTTGTATATTTTTTGTTAACAGATTTTGATGGGCCTACTTATAAATCATGAAAAAGAACATGAAAAAAAATCAGTACCAACTCTTATGGTTGATACTGATTTTTTAGTTATTTAAGCTTTATTTCAGATGGATATTCCCATCTCTCAAGTTCCTCAGGAGCAAAAGCTCTAGGTTCTTTTCCTCCACCTATAACCAAAGCTCTATAATACACCTCAGCTAACTCCTCTATATAATGAGCTTTTAATAATGCATTTTTAGGTACACTATCTACAGCTACTGTACCATGGGCCTCTAAAAGAATACAATCAGATCTTTTTATAGGTTCTATAACACTGTTTGATAGTTCTCTTGTACCTGGTCTTCCATAAGGTGCAACAGGAATCATGGCATCTTTAAGTCCTAAAGTTGCACATTCATATATTATTGCAGGTATTGGTTTATTTACTACAGCAAATGAGGTTGCAATACGTGAGTGTGTATGTACAACAGCCTCTACATCTTCTCTTGTTTTATAAATTTCTAAATGCATTAAAAGTTCACTTGTAGGCTTCAAATCAGTTACTGCTTCTATAACGTTTGCATCTAAATCTACTACACAAATATCATGATAAGTTAATTCTGCTCTATCTACAGCAGCTGGTGTAACTACAACATATCCTGTTTCTTTATCCCTTATACTAAAATTTCCTGACTTATGCTTACATAACCCTGATTGATCTGCTTCCTTAGCTATTTTTACAACTTCTTTCTTTAATTCTTCTAACATACTAATTCTCCCCCTATATTTTAATAATTTATGTCAACAATTTAAGACCAGTATACTTTAATATGGTGCAGAAATTGTTTACAAACTAATAAAAAGCCACTTATTTAATTAATGGCATAAAAATATCATCCACAATTTCATTAAGTACATTATCTGTTATTGGTTTATGAGTAGTAAGAATTTCATATCTTACTAAATCTAAAGGCAAGGAAATAATCCTCGAAGTTATTTTTTCTAAGTCAACCTCTCCTCTTAATTCAGCATTTTTTAAAATATCTCTCATATAATTCTCAAATCTACCTTCAATTCCGCTCATAATCTGAGGAAATGAATTCATTATATGTTTACTGAAATATTCCACCATAAGTCCATGAATAGTTTCTCCCCCTATCATCTGTAGCGGCACTGCAATTCTTTTTAATAGTTGAAATACATCATCTCTTAGATTTCCTGTATTAGGAGTTACTTTTTCAGATCTAGGGATATATTTTTTTAATGTTTCAATGACAAGCCTACTTTTATTTTCCCATCGTCTATATATTACGGCCTTATTAGTTTTTGCTCTTGCTGCAACTCCTTCTATGGTTAAGCTGGTATATCCCATCTCTGAAAGTTCATCCCAAGCAGCCTTAAGTATTGCATCAACAAGTTCATCTCCACGACGCCTTGTTAGTATTTTTTTATCTATATCATTTTTATCCATTCCTAAATTACCTCAAAAACTTTTTTATATTGCATTACTTATAAATTTATTATAACATAAAATAAGAAACTAATCGTATCTTATTTTATGAAAGGAAGTTTAATCATGGAAAATAATGCAGAAAAAATTTCATCTCTGGAAAAAGAAAAACTTGATCCTTTATTAGTTAAAATCTCACTAATAATGATATTTGGCTCTTTAGCTCCACTACTTGACTCCACCATGGTAAATATAGCAATTAAAACAATTGCTGTTGATTTAAACAGTACTGTATCAGTTATTCAGTGGGTAACAACTGGATATGTACTTGCTATGGCAGTTGTTGTTCCTATATCAGGATGGGCTATACAAAGATTTAGCGGAAAGTATGTTTATATGTTTTCACTTTTCTTATTTCTAGTTGGTTCAGTTTTATCAGCTGTTTCTTGGAACATAGAAAGCCTTATAGCTTTTAGAATCATTCAAGGAGCTGGAGCTGGTCTATTAATACCAACTCTTCAAACACTTCTTGTACAAGCTTCTGGTGGAAAAAGCCTTGGAAGTTTAATGTCTCTAGTTGGTATTCCAGCAGTTCTTGGACCTATACTTGGTCCTATGCTTGGAGGAATAATTGTAGATAGTTTAAACTGGAGATGGATTTTCTATGTTAATATCCCTATAACCGTTATCTCACTTTTTCTATCATGGTTTGGATTACCTAAAGATAAAAGCAAAGAATTAAAACAAAAGCTAGATGTTATAGGTATCTCTCTATTATCTTCTGGCTTTGCTGTACTTATTTACGGAATATCAAAGGTAAGTTCTAATGGAGGCTTTAATAATAAAGAAGTTATCTTCCCCTCTATAATTGGCTTAATTCTCCTTATTATATTTACAGTGTATTCACTAAATAAAGAAAAAGCTTTAATAGATATTCGTCTATTTAAGATAGTTAACTTTTCTGCATCATCCTTTTTGTTATTTTTATCAGGAATAGCTGTAAATGGAGCAATGCTGCTTTTACCTTTATATTATCAGCAAGTTCGAGGTCAAAGTGTTTTTTTAACTGGAGTAGCTCTCATCCCTCAAGGGGTAGGTATGCTATTAACCCGAAGTCAAGTTGGTAAATTAACTGATAAAATAGGCTCTAGGGTAATAGTACTTGTTAGCTTAGTTGTAACTATATTAGGGACTGTGCCTTTTGCTTTTGCTAATCAAGATACAAAAAGTTTTACTTTATTCATTGCCTTACTTATACGCGGTGCTGGTTTAGGAGGAGTAACAATACCTATATTAGCTTCAGCTTATGAAGGGCTAGATAGAAGCAAAATATCTGATGCTAGTATTGCTACAAGAATACTTCAAACCATAGGTGGAGCCTTTGGTTCAGCTGTTCTTGCAACAATTGTTCAACATCAAATTTTAGTGAATAATGCAACAAGTATTCAAGGTTTATTAGATGCCTATCACGTAGCATTTTTATGGTCTGTAGGTTTCGCAATTATTGCATTATTCCCAGCACTTTTATTACCTGTTCATAAAACTGAGTAACAAAAAAAGATTAGGCCCATCATTATTATGTGACCTAATCTTTTTCATTTGATGTACCATCAATTATCATCTTTAAAATCATCAAATTGTATTGAATAAATATCTGAAAACTCAATTTCTATCTTATGAATTGTATTGCTTTCACTATTTAAAACCTCTTGTTTATTTTTGGTATAATCTTTTGGAGCATTAACTATTGGTAATTCTATTATAAATTCTGTACCAACATCTAACTGACTTTTTACATTTATATTTCCGCCATGGGCTTCAACTAATGATTTTACTATTGATAATCCTAATCCGCTACCCTCATGATTTCTATTTAAAGATGTATCTACTTGTCTAAATCTATCAAATATCACTTCAAGTTTATCTTTTGGTATACCTATACCTGTATCTCTTATTGATACTATTATCTTATTTTCATGGTCCTCAACATTTATATATATGTACCCACCTTCATCAGTAAACTTAAGAGCATTAGATATGATATTTAATATTATTCTCTCTATCATATATGGGTCACAGAAAGTTTCTTTTTCCTCTATATCAGTATCAAAAATAATCTTTATTCCTTTTTGTTCTGCATATCTAACAACAGACAAGCTTATATCTTCTATTACGCCTATTATATTTGTACTCCTACAAGACATTTTTATATATCCATTTTCAAATCTTGTTGCATCAATCATATTATCTACTAGCTTCATAAGCCTAAAACTATTTTGCTTTATCCCTATCATATATTTTATAGTTTTTTCTTTAAACTTATTTAAATCCTTTGAGTTCTTGATACTATCTATTAGTTGAGTACTTGAATATATAACATTTATAGGTGTTTTAAGTTCATGGGACAGATTAGCAAAAAACTGCCCTTTCATATTGTCATACTCTTGTATGCTTTGTGCCATGTGATCAAAAGCTTCAGCCATAGATGAAATCTCATCTTCACCCTTAATATTAGTTCTAACACTGTAATCACCATTTTTTAATTCATCTGTTTTTCTCTTTAACAACATTAAAGGATCAACAATTTTTTTGCTAAATATATAGGAAGCTATTAAAGCTGTTATTACTATAATTATAAGAGTAATTATAGATTCTATAACCTGAATATAAGCATCTTTCAAAACCACTCTACGTTTTGAATTTATCATAATATCCCACCCAAATTCTTTGATAGGATAATCTATCCCCATCCTATAATCACCATCAAAAGAAGATTTCCGCTTATAAGTTCTTACTTCGTCTCCCTTTAGTGCCTCCCAAGAAGGAGCATCCTTTGGACTTAATCTTTCCTCAAAGGACATATTTAAATTTGCACTATAATACACTCTATAGCCATTTCCATCAATTAATGAAAAAATATCACCCTCATTTTTCTCAAAATCGGGCATTTTTGATACAAATTTATTAACATCTATAACACCTGCTATTACCCCCATAAGTTGTCCATCCTTTTTAACTGCTCTAGATACAGGAAATACAACTGATCCACCATTATATTCTTTAACAAGATTAGTTAAAACTTTATCTTCTCCAGCTTTTATTCTTTCATAGTGATCTTGATTAACTACTGATTTTCCGACAAGCTCTTTAGTAGTACTAGCAACTATAACCCCATTAGTATTTATAAAAGATAATCTTTCCATAGTAGTTTCATCAGTATCTAATACTTTATCTAAATATGCTTGAATATCATCTATTTTATCTTCATATTCAACTATATGCTTACCTATAATCAATTCTTGAAACCATAATTCTTCTATATAATTAATAAATGATTTAGATATAGATCTGCCTAACTCTTCACTTTCCTCGAATTTCTGCTCTATGCTTCTATTGAAGTTATTTTTTATCCCTATTGTTTGAAGAATGGTGAAGGGTATTAATGGTATTAATGTTAATATCATAAGCTTAAATCTTATAGACATTTTCTTCATACTGCTTTTCCTACCTCTCTCACGAAATAGAATTATTACTATAAATCTACTTATAATCCTTTTAATTATAACATCTTTAATACCCTTTTAATACCTTACCTCATATTATTAATTTTCATAAAAAACACCTCTCATGTATACTGTGTATTATTAAATACATCTATACAGGGGAGGTGTTTAATATCTAAAATAATGTATAACACTATACTTTCTTAAAATCCAATCTAATGAAACTTTTATTATTGGGAAGATTGTAGTTTTTAGTTTTAATGCAATTAAAATCTATCTTAGTAAACAAATTTTTAAGTTTATTATCATTTATGTCATGATTTATTGATGTTATAGGTGTAAAATGTGAAGAATATTCTGAGTCGCTTACAAAAGAATTTTTCTCATTTTCTTGAATGACACAAGATATCAATTTTATATTTTCTTTATTTCTGTAAACTGTAGCTACAAACTGTTCTTCCCCAATATATTCAATAATAAGATTACACACAAGCAAATCTGTTTTTGGAAAACAAAATTCTTTATCATTTATATCTCTACAAATAGTTACCAGTATCTCTCCCATATAATCATATCTTTCTCTACAAACATTAAGATATTCTTTATTAACATCTATGGCAAAAACTTTTTTAACTTTAGAAATATCTATATTATTAAGTCCATTTCCCCCAGCTACTCCAAGAACTCCAATATATTCATGCTTATTATCTTGAAACTGCTCTTTCATAATCTTATTTAATTTTTGCAGTTGATACACATTGTCATGAGACATATGCTTTTCATAAACTTCTAAATCTATTTTTTCCCAAGGATTTTTCAACTATCTTTCTCCTTAATCTAAATATCTATGATTACTTTATCTCTCTTTATTATCTCTCTCTTGTCTTCACCTGATAGTACCATTCTAAATACAGTAAACTCAGCCCATTCATCAGTATGATTTTCAATAGTATGAATAGATTTTTTTACCCTTACTATATTATCTTTAAATACAGTTGTCGTCTCTATTGACTCATTTTCTTTCCATCTAACTATAAGTTCACCCTTAGTTACAACTAATACTTCCTCTATGGTCTTATGTTTATGCCATTCTTGTTTTGTATTTGGAGGAATTTTATTCAAGTGAACCTCAAATTCATCAAAAATAAAATAGTCTACATTAGTTTTATTTTCTTTAGTTACTGAAATCCCATCTAACTTTGTAAAAATATCTAACTCCATAGTTAACTCCTTTTCTTCCTCAAAGGTTATTCAAAATCCAGTTTTAAATTATATTCTCGTTAATTTTATTGTAGGGATAATTAATAATACAAGTAGCTATTATAGACAATATTAATGTAGGTAATATATTAAAAGAAGCAGTTCTCACATAATATTCTTTAAGCTTCCCCCAAATAGTGATATTTTCTACCCACTTTATACCTACAAACATACTATTTGCAGCATATCCTACTATCAAATAAGAAACTATAAATGAAATAATAAAAGTGATAATAACTTTTTTTGCTTTAATCATAATTAACCTCCTAATTGTTTTGATAGGTAGTTACATCTCCCAGTAATATAAGCTTGTCATCATCTAAAATAATTCCACCTTGTTCTTTAATAGCATAAACTGTGTCAGTCTTTTCTTTTAAAACCTTCTTGATGCAACTATATTGAACTTCTGTATCTTCATAATGCACCTCAATATAAAAATTCCTCTTTATTAAACCTAATCCAGATTGATAACTAAATTCTGAATAATCTTCATCAGGTGATATATGATAATCCTTTAGCTGCATTAAAGCGCCTGCACTTGCACCCATTACTATTTTAGCTTTAGAAATATAATTAAGTAGTCCCTTATCTAATACACGCTCAACAGCTCTATCAGGCAGTCCTCCTGTAAAAAATACAACATCACTCTCCTCTATAGCTTTTTTCATATCCTCGTTTTTATCTTTAAAAAAATTAATCCATGTAATATTATCTTCACTTACTCCAAGCTCTCCAAATGGTTTAATTAGTTCTCTATAATACTTACCATACTCTCTACTATAAGCATCGTCCCATTCATTAGAATTATTTATCCACGCTTCACTAAATGCAAAAGGAATAACTACAATTTTATCTTCTGAGCCTATGTACTTTTTGATCGAGTCTTTTGCCCATTCTTCCCCAAAATTATAGCCACTTAATAATATATTTATCACTATATATCATCTCCTTATTTTTGCATATTTTTTTATCCTATAAACATTATACACAATTTACCTGTTAATTTTAAGCAATAAAACAGTAATTATCCATAAAACTTCCCTTTAAATTATTTAATGCTTTAAAAGGTATATTTAACTATTCATTTAATCACACTAAGCTTGAAAGGAGTGCACTCATATGAAAAAATTTATCTATTCATTTTTAATAACTTTATTTATATTTATGAATTTAAACTTTATTATATCTAACGCCTCTCCTAATACATTTAAGGAAGGGGTTTATAAATTATCTGACTTTAATCCAGCTCCTGAGAATAAGTATTTTATCCAAAATATATCAAATGAAAATATCTACGTTATAGTTTTTAATGAAAATCAAGTTGGAATTCAGGCTTTTCAGCTACCTCCAAGATCAGATAAATATAATTTAGCTCCTTTAACCCCTGAATATAGGCTTGTAATCGTTGGTAATGGTGAAGTATATCTATCTTAAAAGGCACCTAGATTGTGTGTCTTTTAAGATAGCTGAAATAAAAAACACCATTACTTAAGTAATAGTGTTTAAATTAATAATTATTTAATAATGCTTGAAGCTTACTAATAGATTCTTTGTCTTCAAAGTCATCTGATATTTTAAACATCAATCTAGATGCCTCTGTTTCTTTAAATGCTTCTTTAAACTTATCTTTATCATTAATCATAGTTCTTTTTATATTAATAAATAAATACGGAAGGCTATTATCCCATTCTTCTGAAGGAATTCCCTTATTATTTAAAGCAATATAAGCTTCCTGTGCTGTAACTATACTTGCATATTTTTCTGCATAAATGTCCTCATCACTTATATTGTTTGAAATACCAGCAAACTGGTGTATATTTTTACTTACTATATTCTTAAGGATTCTTTTATTATTTTCTATTTTTTTATATTGATAGAAGTTATAAATACATGAAATTGAGATAATTATAATTACCAAAATATACGTTGGTTTATATCTATTCTTCACTTTATCTCTCCTTTATATAACTTACATTTATTCTTCACTTATCTTTTTCTGTAACTTAGGAACTAGTATATTGTCAACTAATAGAACTACGCCTATTACTAACACACCCACTTGAAAATCTATATGTTTTATAAGTGATATTAATCCTAATATTATGAGAACTACTCCTTCTGCTAAAGATAGCAACAATTTATACTTCCCAATCTTCCCCAAGCCAAAACTACCATGCTTATATATTTTACCTCTCTTATCTTTTTTGTATGTGATTAAACTACCAAATACAAAAAACATTCCAACAAATAAATATACTAAACTCCATGTTATTCTCATTAAAATATCCTCCTAAAAACTTAATTAAGTTACGCTAATATTATACAGTATTTTCCATTATAGAATGTTATATATTTCTTATTTTTATTTCAGCAACTACTCTATAAGACAACCCTGTCATTCTTACAAAATTAATAGGATAAGTGCTTCTCTAAAAAATTAAAACTTATACTTTGGTTCCCTTTTTATTGAGCATAAAATCTATGATCCTATCAAATAACAATATAACACATCCTAAAATCCCCATTAGTTCAATATTTATATTATCTGCTAATGAAACTAATCCAAGTATAGTAAATATTATGCCTTCTGATAAATTTAACAATAATCGAAACTTATTCGTCTTTTCATTTTTGTAGGTCTTTAAACTTATAATTATGAGAAATATGCCTCCACATATAAAAATTATAGTACCAAGTAATCTCATTAAAATCGCCTCCTGAAACTTAACCATTTTATATAATTATACAGTGTTTTCCATGATTTTGCAGTATTATTAACTTTTTTTCAATTTAGGCAAGATTGGAACAAAAATTTCCAAATAAAGAATATATAGTATAATTATCACATGAAATTGAGGGGGTGCTTATATGAAACCTAGCAATCATATAGTTAATAGCCTAAAATACATTGAAGAAAATCTAACTGAATCCCTATCTTCTGAGAATATAGCAAAAAATGCTGGATATTCTTTGTATTACTTCTCAAGACTTTTTAAAGCCCATGTTGGTCTATCAGTCATGGAATATGTAACTGAACGTAGACTTATCAAAGCCTCAGAAGAAATAATAAATGGCCACAAAATACTTCAAGTTTCATTAGACTATGGATACAATTCTCATAATGGATTCGCTAAAGCATTCAAAAAAAGATTTGGTTTCTCACCTTCTCTTTTAAGAGCATTTAGTTTTCAAATAAATTATTCAAAAGGAGGCAATTATTGTATGAATCAATTATTTATGCAGACTACAGTTCTTCATTCTACTAAGGAAGAACTCTATGATTTATTAATAAAGAGTTTGAATAACAATAAGGTAAAATATGATTTAAAACGCTTAAAGAAAGCCTATGATTTTGCTTGTATTGCTCATAAAGATGAAAAAAGATATTCTGGTGATGATTATGTTACTCACCCTTTAAATGTTGCGATTTTATTATCAGAAATGAATGGAAGTGAGGATGCAATTATTTCTGGGCTACTCCATGATATTAAGTTCTTTACTTTTGAAGAAATAAAACTAGAGTTTTCTGAAAGGATTGCCGATATTTCTCAGAAGATTGCAAACTTTAACAATAGTATTGAAGATGAAGATGCGGTAATGGTCAAACTTGCAGATAGGCTTCATAATATGAGAACTATCGAATTTATTGATAAACCCCGCTGGCTAGAAAAAGCAAAGGAAACTTTGGATACCTTTTTACCAATAGCCTCAAAGTTAAAAAATGAAAAACTAATCTCAGAATTAAATAATCTATCATTAAAATATCTTTAATTTAATAAAGGACGGTAGTAGCTTCCAACAAAGCTAACTACTGCCCCTTTTTTTTAATAAAAGTTATAGTTAAAAATATCATATTAGAATAGCCAATACAGTTTATCTTCTGATAAAGTAAATCCAAGCTTCTTTTGTAGTGCTATGGATTTATCATTCTCTATCTCTATATGTCCAAAAGGTACCCTACCTTGTTCAAGCATATGATTTACCATAAAGCATTCAAGCGTTTCCCCATAGCCAAGCCTTCTATAAGGTGGAAAAATCTCTAAAAGTCCTATACTTCCTTCTAGATGATTACCTATAAATCCTACAAGATTTTCTTCTTTGTAACCTCCAAATAAACTTTCAGTATTTAATAAAATATCTATTTCTTCTTCAGACAGTTTATTATAATTCTCTAAAATAACTTCTTTTTGATTTATATTAAGAGGTCTTATTTCAAGTTCAGATTTCACTTTAAGTTTATTTTTACTCATGTAGGAAGCTTGAAAACATTCAAGTTTATGAGCTAAGTTAAACTTTTTAATAATATAATCTCTCATAAACTCTTGATGAACTAAAAATAGATTACCTTCATTTAACTCATCAATTAAACTTTTTCCTTTTTCGAAACTCTCAACTGAAAGCATATATGCTCCGCTTATCTTTTCTTTTAATAACACTCCATCATCTTCAGAATATAATATTTCTGCTGAATTTCTATTAATTACTTCAATCACTCCTATATGTAATAGTTGATTTTTCATTAAGTATTTAATCATAATTCCTCCTATAATCTATAACTCCTTACCCATCATAACCATACTATTATAGGACTTCAATCCTCTTTTACTATAAAATCCTTCTGTACCATCTTCTCTCGAAGTAAAAAGAACAATCTCCTTAACTCCTTTTATTTTTAATAATTTTTCAAACTCTTTTAATATTAAGGTTCCAATTCCATTATTACGTATATCATTTTTAACACAAAACTCTTTAATATTAAACATTATACCATCATAAAATTGCTCCTGACTTCCTAATATCATTCCACATAGTTTATCTTCTTGATATGCTGTAATTCCATAAGAATCTTCACAATTAATAAACTGTTTAAGTCTTTTAGCGGAGGTTTCTAATGTCCAATTATCATTCCAAGGAGGTGAATTAAATGTTTCTACATACATTTTAGCTAAATCATCAATATCATCTAAAATTATTTCCTTAAATTCAAGTTTAAATTCCATCATATTATTTAAATCCCTTTAACTCTAATTTCAGATTATCAAAATAAGCTTCCATAATTTTAATTCTTTCTTTTCCTATTTCTATAGCTTTATCTGTATATAGTTTGTTTGGAATCTTTTTAAGTTTCACTTCATACTCAATTAATGGAGAATGTTTAGACATGTCCTTTACTCTTCCATTTTCAGCTGTATTTTCTTTTAAATAATCATCAAGTGAACTATCAAATGCTAATCTTTGTCCAAATTGTCCTGATAACATAAAGCTTCTAGCTATTCCAGTTGCTCCTATTGCATCTAATTTATCTGAATCAAATAATATCTTTGCCTCTATAGTTTCAGGTACATTACCTGTTCTAAATCTATGAGTCTTAATACAATGTTTTATTTTTTGAATCTTTTCTTCATCATAACTTAATTGCTTTAATATTTCCTCTGCTTGTTCACTACCTAAAACTGCATGATCTACTGTTCCTGTTTTATCATTACTTTCCTCAACTCTAGCAATATCATGTAACAAAGCAGCTGGAATCAAGACTTCTAAGTCAACGTCTTCCTCATGTTTAGCTATAAGTAAACAAAGGTTATACACTCTAAATACGTGATCTAAGTTGTGTGCTGAACAGGTTAATTTATCTTTAACTATTTCTATAATCTTTTTATGTCTTTGTTCTGTATTCATATTTATTCTCCTAATTCATTTTCTTATATAATTATACCTAAAAATAACATCAATTCCAAATATATAAAACAAATAGTTCACTAAAAGTATGTATTGCACTAATGCCTAAATAGCCATATGTTGTTTATCTTTAACAATGATAAAAATAAAATCATTAGAACAGTTCCTATTGATGCAATTATATTTATAACTTTTTCAACCTTAACACCATTTTTTAATAGTTTTTCAATGATTTTATATATGATTAATCCAATTATTCCACCTAAAGTATTATTAATTATATCAGTAATGTCAGAAGCTCCTATATTCAAAATATATTGAGATACTTCACATACTAAGCTAATTAAGAAAAACAAGATAATTCTTCTCCAAATACTCCATCTTTTAAATAGGATTCCTGCATATACGCCAAGTGGTATAAAAATTACTACATTCATAATCATTTCACCAAAGGCAAGTCTACCATTTAAGATTAAAGGTTCACTGAAAGGAATTAAATTTATACTTCTCATATTTCTCAAAGAAGGTAAGTGTATATTAAATTTAAATACTATAATCCAAAATAACGCAATCATATAAATTATAAACAATATCTTGGTTAACTTTATACCAGCTTTTCTATTACTAATTTCCATTATTTTTCCTCCTAAATATTTAACTGTCTGTAGATAATTTTATCAGCAAATTCTTAAGAGGCTTCTAAATAAATCTTAAAAAACATAAAGAAATTATTAATAAAAGATGATGACTAATAAAGTTTAACTCTCCACACTTAAACTTTATAAAAGTTAAAACGTGCTATCATTTGACAGCACGTTTTTATAAATATATCACTCTTAATACAGGACTCTAACTCAGTAATCTTAATCCTAAGATAATATTTTTTTTATTTCTTCTATTGAAAGTCCTACTCCCTTAGCAACCGTTTCAACATCAACGCCTAATAAAATTAAATTTTTTGCATTATTTAATTTTTCTTCAACTCTACCTTCTTCCCTACCTTCTTCTCTAGCTGACTTTAATCGTGTCATTTGATCATGAAGTTCCGCTTCTCTAGCTTCATAAGCAGCTCTCTTTATATCATCTTTACTTATTACTTCAAGTATACTATAGGCTTTCTTTATTTTATCATTTTTCTTTGCTAACATCTCAAATCCCTCCTTATTCTTGGCTTCTAAAAACATCATCCATTGGATTATATCTTCATTCTCGTCTTTCTTAATGTTAGATTCAAATAGTTTGGGTAACTCCAAATAGTGAATCTCTAAAATATC
>NZ_DCLI01000042.1:0-14989 GCF_002320975.1 Clostridium sp. UBA1652 | reverse complement strand
GAGCCGGTGGTACTTGACTTCGTAGAAAAACTTCTAAAGTAAGTTATTTCTAAGACTTCTTCTCAAGCTCATTAGAGTCATTAAAATACTATGTTTAATAAAAAGTTAAACACATTATTGCTGTAGAAGCGCTCCTCAGCTTCATTAGAGTCGTTTTAATTGATAATTATGTTTAATAAAAAGTTAAACATTTAAAAAGAAAAACATTTAAATAGAAAAGTAGTTAAATTGATAAAATTTAGAATTACTTTATATCAGTACTTTTTTAATAAAAGTAGCCTGGATGAGTAAGATAAAGAAATCTGAGGATAATGAAAGCTAATTTAACAAACAGAAGCAAAAAGATATTGATATTCATTATCAATATGTGAATTAGTGTGATAGAATAGCTACATATCAAATATATTCTTGGAGGTAACTATGGCAAAAATGATGGGACCTCGTTTTAAAACTTGTAGGAGACTAGGCTTAAACGTAATCGGTCATCCTAAAGCAATGAAGCGAGCAACAAAAGGTACAGGAAGAGCTGACAAAAAGCTCTCAGACTATGGAGTTCAATTACTTGAGAAACAAAGATTAAGAGCCTATTATGGAGTAATGGAAAAACAATTTGCTAGATATGTTGATGAAGCATTCTCTAGTAAAGGAGTTCCAGGTGAAACACTTTTATTTATTCTTGAATCAAGATTAGATAATATGGTTTATAGAATGGGATTTGCCAACTCCATAAGACAAGCAAGACAAATGGTTAATCATGGTCATTTTCTTGTGAATGGCAACAAAGTTGATATACCATCTTACAGATTAAGCCCTGGAGATGAAGTTATATTAAGAGAAAAATCTAGAAAAACAGAAATGTTCACAGATATATTTAGTAGTAATATATTAAATTCATATCCATACATTTCTAAGGAAGAAGAAAACTTCAAAGGAGTTTTTCTAAGACTTCCAAGCAGAACTGAACTTCCAATAGTTATCAACGAACAACTTATAGTTGAATTCTATTCTAAGTAATATATTTTTATTGGCAACTAAGAATATATTATTTAGATAACAGTATATCTTGCTAGTTAAGAAACCTCCAAACCTATATTTAGTATACTACACTCAAAGACTTGGTTATGCAGAAACCGAGTCTCTTCTTTTTTTATAAGGTAAATGATAAAATAATTATGTGAATAAATTATAGATAGATTTTGGAGGAAGTATGTTTAGAATAAATCTGCCGGGAAATAAAAAGGTAAAAATGGTAATATTACTTGTTTTAATACTAATAGTTGTAGGAGTGTTAGTGAATCAAGGCATTGAAAATAAAAAGTTAATAAAAGAACAACAAGAAATCAAAGAACAGGTTGAAAAAGAAGAAAAGGAAAAGCAAGAAAAAATTCAAAAAGAAGAAGAGGAAAAGCTTGCAAAAGAAAAGGAACAAGAACAGAAGTTAGAAGAAAAAGTTCAAAAAGCTAAGGATGAATTTTTTTCTAAAAATTATAAGAATGCTATAGAGATAGCCACTGAAGTTATAAATGAAAATCCAAAGATGTATTCTGCCTATAATATAAGGGGAATAACAAAAGCATACAATGGAAGCTTTGATGATGGTATGAAAGATATAGATAAAGCTTTAGAGATAGAACCTGACTTTGGATATGCTAGATTTAATAAGGCTCTAAATTATGAGTTGTATGAGCGTTTTGAAGAAGCATTAGTGTGGTATGATAAAGCACTTGAAGTTGAACAAGGGGCTTGGACTTACTATGGTATAGCTAGTATTTATGGAAGAAGAGGGGATGTAGAAAATACTGTTTTATACCTAAGTAAAGCTATAGAAGTGGATAAGTCTGTTATAGAATATGCTAAGACAGAACACGATTTTAATCCAGTAAGAAATTCTGAAAAATTTAATGAAATAATAAAGTAAAATAGTTGTGAAATATTTAATAAATTTGGAATAAATAATTATTAAATTTTAGGGTATAAATATTAATGGATAAATGAAATTTATATAAAAAAATCTAGAAATTTTTTTAAAAAAATATAGTTTTTTAAAGAATTATTAAAATAATAAAAAGACGTACGTAAATAGCCTATTATATTAATAATAATTGCTTTATGTTAAGATTTAATTAATTTTCATATGAAAATATATGTGAAAACCTAGGTATTTTATTGAAAAATACGAACATTAGGATTAAAGTGTACAATTTTTTTAAATAAAAATTAAAATTAATGGTAATTTACAATAAATTATCATTGACTACAACCAATTACTGTAATATATTTAAGGCGTAAGCGATAACACATTGGAGGTATGGAATATGAATAAAAAACTAATTTCTTCCATTTCAGCGTTAGTTGTAGCGACTACATTATTTGCAGGCTGCGCTAAAACAGATAATGGAGCTGCTAAAGGTGGAGACACTAAAACTATTAAAGTAGGTTTAACAACAGATGAAGGTGGTTTAAACGATAAATCCTTCAACCAATCAGCTGATACAGGTATAAAGAAAGCTGTTGATGAATTTAAGGTTGGATATAAACCAATAGAAGCTAAATCAAAAGATGACTATGAATCAAATCTTGATGCTCTAGTAGCAGATGGATCAGACATAGTGTTTGCAATTGGATATCAAATGGAGCAAGCAATGACAGCTGTTGCAGATAAGTATCCAGATACAAAATTTGCTATAATTGATACAGTTGTTGATAAGAAAAACGTTGTTTCTTATAACTTTAAGGAACAAGAAGGATCTTTCTTAATGGGAGTAATCGCAGGAAAGATGACTAAAACAAATAAAATTGGATTTATAGGCGGAAAAGACCAAGTTCTTATAAATAGATTTGAAGTTGGTTTTGCAGCTGGAGTTGAATCTGTTAATCCAGCAGCTGCTGCTGAATTAAAGAGCAGAGGAACTGTAGTTTATGCTGAAAGTTTTGGAGATACTACATTAGGTAAAGAAGCTGCTAAAAACCTTATGAACAAAGGTTGCGATGTTATATATCATGCAGCAGGTGGTGTTGGAGTAGGAATGTTCCAAGCAATCCAAGAAGCTAAAAATGCAGGTAAAGAAGTTTGGGGAATCGGAGTTGACATGGATCAAGCTAAGACTCTTCCAGAGTATGCAAACATAATACTTTCTTCAATGATTAAGAGAGTTGATACAGCAACTTATGAAGGTACTAAGAGTGTTGTAGATGGTAATTTCAAAGGTGGCACTAGTGTTAACTTAGGAATTAAAGAAGGCGCTATTGATATAGCTGAAACTTCAAGCACAAACACTCCTAAAGATGTTTTAGATTTAGTTGAAAAATATAAAACAGCTATAAAAGATGGAAAAATAACTGTTCCTTCTACATTAGAGGAATTAAAGAGTTTCAAACCAGTAGAAGTTAAATAATTGGTTTATTTTGTAAGAGCTAGATAAGCGGTTGTCTAGCTCTTATGAGCCTCAAAAAGTTTTTATGAATGGGAGAGATTTAAATTGGCAAAAGTGGTAGAGATGAAAAACATTACTAAGATATTCCCAGGTACCGTTGCAAATGATAGTGTTAATTTTGATTTAAATAAGGGCGAAACTCATGTGTTATTGGGAGAGAATGGTGCAGGAAAAACCACTTTAATGAACATTTTATATGGCCTTTATCAACAAGAAAAAGGTGATATTTATGTTAATGGGAATGCTGTAAAAATAAACAACCCTAATGATGCAATAAGCTTAGGTATAGGTATGGTACATCAGCATTTCATGCTTGTTAATAATTTTACAGTTGCAGAAAATATAGTTTTAGGAACTGAACCTAAAAAAGGCTTAAAAATAGATATGAATAAAGCCATAGAAGACGTTAAGGAAGTTTCTAAAAAATATGGATTTAAGATAAATCCTAATGATGTTATAGAAGATATAACTGTTGGTCAACAGCAAAAAGTTGAAATAATAAAAGCTCTTTATAGAGGAGCTGAAATACTAATATTAGATGAGCCTACAGCAGTGCTAACTCCACAGGAAATAGAGGAGTTAGGTGTTATTATAGATAATTTAAAGAAGCAAGGGAAATCGGTAATACTTATAACTCATAAACTTAAAGAAGTTATGAGCATGAGTGATAGGGTAACTATAATAAGAAGAGGAAAAGTTACCGGTACTGTTAATACAAAAGAAACTAATATAGATGAACTTGCAGAATTAATGGTTGGAAGAAAAGTAAATTTGGTAGTTGAAAAGAAAAAAGCAGAAGCAGGAAAAGAAATTTTTAACGTAAAAGATTTAAAAGTTAACGATCATAGAGGAGTACCTGCAGTTAAAAGTTTAAATTTAAGCGTACGTGCAGGTGAAATTGTTGGTGTAGCTGGAGTTGACGGGAATGGACAGTCTGAATTTATAGAAGCTGTTACAGGGTTAAGAAAGGCAACATCAGGTAGCGTTTTAGTTAATGGAAAAGATGTATTTAATAAAAATGCTAAAGCAATTATGGAATCAGGCGTAGGTCATGTTCCAGAAGATAGACATAAAAGAGGACTAATACTAAAGTATTCATTATTTGAGAATTCAATATTAGGACTTCATACAAAAGCACCTTTTTCTAAGGGTATTGTTATGAATTATCCAGAAGTTAAAAAACATTCTAGAAAATTAATTGAGGAATTTGATGTTAGAACACCTAATGAAGAAGTTACAGCTGCATCATTATCTGGTGGAAATCAACAAAAATTAATAGTTGCTAGAGAAATATCTAAGGAACCAGATCTACTAATTGTATGTCAACCTACAAGAGGTCTAGATGTTGGCGCAATAGAATACATACACAAGAGAATAATTCAAGAAAGAGATAACGGAAAAGCTGTTCTTTTAGTTTCTTTAGAGTTAGATGAAATATTATCACTTTCAGATAGAATAGCTGTAATGTACGATGGACATATAGTAGATGTGTTAGATAGAGAAGATGCCACAGAACAGAAGCTAGGAGTACTTATGGCAGGTGGTAGTTTAAAGGATAATAAGAAAGAGGTGGAAACTCTTGAGTAATAAATCAGATAATCAAAATAAAATATTTCAATTTATAAAACCTGTACTTTTCCCTCTTTTTGCTATAGTAGTATCTATGTTTGTGGCTACTCTGTTTGTAATGTGGGCAAAGGGATATTCTATATTAAACTATTTTCAAGCATTTACTGATCTATTCGGAACTGTATGGAAAGGTAGTTTCGGAAGTCAGATGAATACATTAAATACAATATTTTATCTTACTCCTTTAGTTTTTACAGGGGTAGCAAATGCAGTTGCATTTAAAACAGGACTATTTAATATAGGGGTAGAAGGACAATTCCTAGTAGGGATGCTAGCAGCAGCTTTAGTAGGAGTAATTCCAGGATTGCCTGCAATCATACATGTACCTTTAGTAATATTAGCTGGTATTTTAGGTGGAGCCATATGGGGGTCTGTGCCTGGATTCTTAAAAGCTAAAATTGGAACTAATGAAGTAATTAATTCAATTATGATGAACTATATAGGTCTTTATCTTGTTAACTTTGTTATACTTAGAACTCCCTTTGGTGTTCCAGGAAAAAACTCATCACCACTAATTCAAGATAGTGCAAAAATAGCTAGATTTGTTGACAAATATCAAGCTAATTTCGGTATAATAATTGGTATTGTAGTGGCTATATTTATAACTTGGTTTTTATGGAAAACAACTACTGGATATGAGTTAAGAGCAGTTGGTTTAAATCCATCAGGTGCTGAATATGGCGGAATAAGTATATCTAAGAACATGGTGTTAGCTATGGTAATTTCAGGAGCTATAGCTGGACTTGGAGGAGCTACTCATTTGGCTGGTGGAAAGTATTATATGGATGACTTTAGTGTGCTTCCTGGATATGGATTCACAGGAATGGCAGTAGCACTACTTGCAAAGAGTAATCCTATAGGATGTATATTTGCAGCAGTTTTATTTGGAGCTCTTGATGCCAGTTCAAAGACACTTCAATTAAATGGTATTCCAAAAGAAATTGTTTATTTAATACAAGCAATAGTAATAATATTTGTTGCTACAGATTATATAGTTAAATATTATGCAGAAAAGAAAAAGAAGAAGGAGGCAATGACAAATGGCTAGTGTTAATGTTGTTTTAGAACTTTTAGCCTCCACTTTAGCGTTAGGAACTCCACTTATATTTGCTGGGCTCGGAGGAGTTTTTTCAGAAAAATCTGGAGTTGTTAACATAGGACTTGAAGGTATGATGATAATAGGAGCTTTTTTTGGTGTATATGGTTCCCATATTACTGGAAGTGCACTTATAGGTGTTGTAATTGCTGTTATAGCAGGTGGCATTGTTGCTCTGATTCATGCGTTTTTAAGTATAACTTTAAAAGCAGATCAGGTTATTTCAGGTACAGCTATAAACTTATTTTCTCAGGCATTAGCAGCATTTTTAATATTTAAGTTGTTTGGCAAAGGTGGTCAAACAGAGTCTGTTAATGGTCTAATATATCAAGTCTCTTCCACAGTTAGAGACATACCTATAATAGGAAAGTTTATATCTGAGTTAAACTGGTTTGTTTATTTAGCTATAATTGCAGTTATAGCAACTCATTTTATAATGTATAAAACTCCATGGGGATTAAGAATAAGATCTGTTGGAGAACATCCACAAGCAGCCGATACTTTAGGTATAAATGTATTTAAAGTTAGATATATATGTGTAATGATATCTGGTATGTTAGCAGGTTTAGGAGGAGCAGCTTTATCCTTAGGAAGTACTCCTTTATATAGAGATGGAATGGTTGCAGGAAGAGGGTTTATAGCATTAGCAGCTTTAATCTTTGGTAACTGGAAACCTGTTGGAACTCTATGGGCATGTTTACTATTCAGCTTTGCAAATGCATTACAACTAAAATCACAACTATTAGGATTAAATCTTCCTACTGAACTATACTCTGCTTTCCCATATGTATTAACAATGATAGCTTTAGCAGGATTTGTTGGTAAAACAAGAGCACCAGAAGCAAGTGGTGTTCCATATGAAAAAGGAAAGAGATAATATTTTGTAATTTAATCTGTGAAATAAGGTGTTTATATACCTTGTTTCACAGATTTTTTAATTTATAAAAATATTTGATATATAGATGGTGATTTTAAGGGCTTTTTAGGTTAGTAGGGTGAGGCTAAGGTATTTATAGTTAAAATGCTCAATGATGTATTGATTTTCGTGGGTTTAGATTGATCAGATGATTTTGAAGGAATAAACAATAGGTGCTAAAATTTGATGATCTCATAAATTTAAATATTAACTACTAACGGGGGTTATATTAATATGTTCAAACTAAAAAGATATCTTATCGGTGAACCACTTAAATCATCGCAGCTCCATCATGAAAAGTTCACAGTTTTTAAAGGGTTACCGATATTATCATCTGACGCAATATCATCTGTATCTTATGCCTGTGAAGAAATATTGTGGGTAATGGTTCCTATATTAGGGCTTGCATCATTTCAATATTTAACTTATGTAGCTTTTGCAATAATAGCTTTGCTTAGCATATTAGTTTTTTCATATAGACAGACTATAGATAGTTATCCTAAAGGTGGAGGATCTTACATTGTTTCAAAAGAAAATCTAGGAGAGATTCCAAGCTTAATAGCAGGAGCGTCCTTAACAATAGATTATATATTGACAGTTGCAGTAAGTGCTACCGCTGGTGTTGCAGCGATTACATCTGCAATTCCAAGTCTACTTCCTATTAAAATTGAACTTACTATAATTATAATAATATTAATGACTGTAGGTAATTTAAGAGGAATAAGAGAATCAGCTAAGATATTTAGTCTACCAGCATACTTATTTATAGGAATGACATTTCTTATGATAGCTGTAGGACTTTTCAAATACTTTATATTACATATAGAACCTAAAAATGTAGATGTTGTAGCATCCCAAATGGGTGATTTAACTTTAATATTATTTTTAAAAGCCTTTTCAGCAGGGTGTACAGCTTTAACAGGTATAGAGGCTGTTAGTGATGGAGTTCCAAACTTTAAAGAGCCTGCAACTAAAAATGCTAAGAAAGTATTATATCTATTATTTATAATAGTTGTACTTATATTTGGTGGAATGTCTTATTTATCAAGTATATATCATGCGGTTCCAAACTTTGATAGAACTGTAATATCTCAGATAGCAGCTCAAGTTTTTGGACAAAATACATTTTTATTTTTTGTTATGCAATTTGCAACAACTTTAATTCTTATTATGGCCGCTAATACTGCTTTTTCAGATTTTCCGCTATTACTTTCTTTTATTGCAAAAGATGGGTATGCACCTAGACAATTTGCTAAAAGAGGAGATAGATTAAGTTATTCTAATGGGATAATACTTCTTGCAGTATCTGCAGCAATATTAGTTATAATATTTAAAGGAGAGAACCATTTATTATTACCATTATATGCGGTAGGTGTATTTGTATCCTTTACCTTATCACAAAGTGGGATGGTTATGAGGTGGTTTAGAACAAAATCAAATGGATGGAGGCATAAAGCTTTCATTAATGGGTTTGGTGCTGCAATAACTTTTATAACTGCTGTCGTAATTTCAGTTAATAAATTTATTCACGGAGCTTGGCTTATATTTATATTAGTACCGACATTTATACTTTTAATGAAGAGAATAAAGAGACATTATAGAAAGGTTGCAAAGCAGTTAAGTTTAGATAATAACTATTTCCCTAAATTTAATGAAAAAGTTGCAAAAAGATTTATAGTGCCAGTAGGTGCATTGAATGAAAGTGTTGTAAAGACTGTAAATTTTGCTAAGTGTTTATCTAGCGATATAACAGGATTTCATATATCTGTAGATGATTCAGAGACAGAAAAATTAAAAATAAAATGGGAAAAATATTATAAAGATATTCCTTTAGTTATTAAAAAACATGAGTATAGAGAAGTTGTTGAACCATTAGTTGGATTTATAGAATCTGATGAATTCTGTACAACAGATAAGGACATAGTAACAGTGGTAATTCCTCAATTTACTTCACAAAATTGGTGGGGAGAAATATTACATAACCAAACTGCGGTATTTTTAAAACAAACTCTTCTTAAAAGGCCGAATATAGCAGTCATAACTGTTCCCTTTATAATAAAAGCAGAGAAGAAATAAAAATATAGAGCTGTTGATATAATAGTATATCAGCAGTTTTTATTTTACTATAAGTTAATAGATAAATTTATATAAATTAAGGTTAAATGTTTCACTAACATATGATACAATATATATACTTAAATGAAAATGATTATCAAAAATTCCCGTTATGAAGAATTATACGTAGGAGGTAAAGTGATATGTATGGGGAAGAGGTTAATAAAGTAGCAGAGACGTCAGTAAAAAAAGCAGAATTTTTAAAAAAAGGTAAGATAGGATATCTGCTATTAGCTATGCTTGCAGGTTTATATGTTGGATTAGGAATCATGCTTATTTATACTATTGGAGGATATTTAAGTGCTGCAAACTCACCAGCAACTAAAATAGTTATGGGAGTGAGTTTTGGCGTAGCATTAAGTTTAGTAATTATGGCTGGGTCAGAATTATTTACAGGGAATAGCTTTGTTATGATGATAGGGTACTTAAAAAAGAGTACAAGCATCTTAGATGGATTAAAGATATTATTATTTAGTTATTTAGGAAATCTTATGGGATCTATAATTGGAGCGTTTGCATTTTACTCAGCTGGACTAGCCAAAGGATCTATAGGAGAATTTATTGTACATACATCAGAAGTTAAGATGTCTCTACCAGTACATGAATTATTCGTTAGGGGACTCTTATGTAATATATTAGTTTGCTTAGCTACTTGGTTTACATATAAATTAAAAGAAGAAACTGCAAAATTAATTATGATATTTTGGTGTTTATTCACATTTATAACAGCAGGATTTGAACATAGTATAGCAAATATGACCTTATTTTCAATAGCTTTATTTATTCCTCACGGAGACATAGTAAGTTTAGGTGGAGCTATATATAATCTTGGATTTGTAACTTTGGGAAATTTTATAGGCGGGGCAATTATATTGGCTTTGCCTTATTACATAGTTTCTAAAGAGAAATAGTATAAATAAAATGTTATAAAAGGAGTATAGTATGAAGATTGAAAGGTTAAATGAGAGGTGTTTTAAAGGACAATGGTGGAGTGGAACATTTGAAGAGGCTGCAAAGGGTAAAATAAGAGAAAAAATTAATGAGTTCCTAGAAGGCAATTTAATAAAAGAGGGCCCTTTTTATGGAATAGCGGTTCATAATTCTACTAATGGATTTAAATATTTTATTGGAGTAGAGGCAGATAGGGAGTCAGAAGTTATAATACCTAAATCTAATTACTTAATAATTGAAGTGAATAATAAAAGCGCTTATGAGGTTTATCAAGAGCTAGAAAGAAAATCAGAGTATGACTTCAAATCATTTTTTGACGCTAACATTAAGTACGATTCCATACCAATAAAAATAGAGAAATACTGGTATAAAGAGGGCGCTTTTAAAGTTACTCAAATAGAAGTGCCAATAAATAAAACAACTTAATTGCTTACAGAAAAATTAATATGATATAATAAATCTTATTAGATTTGATGGGAATGATTATAGTGAATAAGATAAGTGTGGAAGAACTTAGAGAATTAGAACTATTTAAAAATCTTAAGACAGAAACTCTTTTAAAGCTTAGCACTATAGGAATAAAAGTAGCTGCTAGAAAAGGGCAACATATTTTTAGAGATAAAGAGGAAGTAAATACAGTATACATAGTTTTAAAAGGGAAAATATCTTTATATAAATTATCAGAGAACTCAAATAAAAAGGTAATATTTATTTTAGGTAGAGATAAGATAATAAATGAAGTGATCCTAGATGATTTACCTTCTTCAATTAATTGTGAAGTTTTTGAAGCGGGAGAACTTTTAACAATTAATAGACTGGATTTTTTAGAGTTAATGAAAGAAGATTTTGAACTTACAATATCAGTGGTTAATTCACTATCTATAAAGGTAAGAAGGCTGTATAGACAACTTAAGAATACAACTCCATTAAAGATAGAAAAAAAGGTTGCAGCTAAGTTATGGAAGTTAGCTAAAGACTATGGGGTAACTACTGAGGATGGAATTATAATAAATCTAAATATAACAATAACATATTTAGCTGATTTATTTGGAAGCCAGAGAGAAACAATATCTAGAGCGTTAGGGCAATTAGAAGATTTAAAACTTATAAAATTCATCAATAAAAAAATAGTTATAATAGATAAAGATAAACTTTCATATTTTTTTAAGGGATTGTGATAAAAATCACAGTCCTTTTTTGTGCTCTCTTTTAAAATTAAAGTTAAGAAGGGGAGATGAAAAATGTTTAGTGAAGAAATTAACAAAGTTGCCCAAGCGGCTAAAGCAAAAAGTAATTTATTGAAAAGTGGAAAAGTAAAGTATTTAGTATCATCAATGCTAGCAGGTCTATATGTTGGACTAGGTATCATGCTGATTTTCTCAATTGGAGGAATATTAGCTTCAGCGGAATCACCATTTACTAAAATAGTTATGGGATTAAGTTTTGGAGTAGCACTTAGTTTAGTAATAATGGCCGGTTCAGAGTTATTTACTGGAAACAATTTTATTATGATGATTGGAAGTTTAAAGAAGACTGTAACATTATTAGATACTATTAAAATCTGGATTTTCAGTTTTATAGGGAATCTTTTAGGATCAATTATTGGTGCCTATGCCTTTTATGCAGCAGGACTAGCTAGAGGACCTGTAGGACAATTTATACTTAGTGCTTCAGCAACAAAGATGGCTTTGCCTATTCATGAGCTAGTTTTTAGAGGAATCCTATGTAATATATTAGTTTGTTTAGCTATTTGGTGTTCTTTTAAGATGAAAGAAGAGACAGGAAAATTAATAATGATATTCTGGTGTTTATTTGCCTTTATAACTACAGGATTTGAGCATAGTGTAGCAAATATGACGCTTTTATCAATAGGTCTATTTATTCCACATACAGCAGCAGTTAGCTTAAGTGGATTTATATATAATCTTTCTTTTGTTACTTTAGGAAATATGATAGGTGGTGCACTGGTACTAGCTATACCTTATTATCTAATATCAAAAGAATAAAAGCCTTAGGAGGAGTAACTTATGGGATTTAAAATGAACATTGATGGATTTAATATGTTTTTAGAGAAAATTTCAGGAAAGTATGATGTGTTTGCGCCAACAGTACTTAAGGGAAAAGGAACTTTTTCAGATACTGATATAGTAAGATATGCCCAAATAAAAGATATAAGAGATGTTGAGTTCGAAAAAAAATCAGCTTTTTCTTATAAAGAAACTTTATTACCTATAACTCAAACTATGTTCTACTTCACAGAAGATCAGTGGATAGAACCAAAAGAAGAGGAAAAAGGAGCAATAATTTTCTTAAGAAGCTGTGATATGCACTCAGTAAAAAGAATTGATGACATATATTTAAGAAATGGAGCAGTAGATCCTTACTATAAGAGATTAAGAGATAGAGCTAAATTCGTATTAATAGGATGTGAAAAAAGTTTTGACAACTGCTTTTGTGTAAGTATGAACACTAATAAAACTGATGAACAAGATGCTTACATAAAATTTGATGGAGATATGGTTATATTTGATACAAATGATGGGGAGTTAGAACAGTACTTAGAAAATATAGAGATAGAAGAAGTAGAAGTAATTCCAGACTTTGTAGAAGAAAATGAAACTAAAGTGAATATTCCAGATGATTTAGATCTTAAAGTAATGAATTCATCAGTGTGGAAAGAGTATTCAGCTAGATGCATAGCTTGTGGAAGATGTAATTTTGTTTGCCCAACATGTACATGTAACACAACACAAGATATATTTTATAAGGATAATCCAAAGGCTGGGGAGAGAAGAAGAGTTTGGGCTTCTTGTCATGTAGATGGGTTTACTAATATGGCTGGAGGACATAGCTTTAGACTAGATAAAGGTCAAAGAATGAGATTTAAGGTTTTACACAAGGTCTATGACTATAAAAAGAGATGGGGATACCATATGTGCGTAGGCTGTGGAAGATGTGATGATATTTGCCCAGAATACATTTCTTTCTCAAACTGTGTAAATAAACTAGAAAAAGCTATGGAAGAGGTGCGCTAAATGGAAAACAATGTGTATATGCCTTTTAAAACAGAAATATTAGATATAAAACAACATACTGAGATAGAGTATACATTTAGATTATCTTTTACTGGAGATGTTAAACCAGGACAATTTTTTGAATTATCACTTCCAAAATACGGAGAAGCGCCTATATCTGTATCAGGAATTGGGGAAGGTTATGTAGAGTTAACCATAAGAAGAGTTGGAGTAGTTACAGACGAAATTTTCAAATACCATGTAGGCCAAAATCTATTTATGAGAGGACCTTATGGTAATGGATTTGAGGTAGAAAACTATGCACAAAAAGAAATAGTAGTAGTAGCTGGAGGAACTGGATTATCCCCTGTTAAAGGAATAGTAGATTACTTCTCTAAAAATACTAGTGAAGCTAAGAACTTTACCTTAGTATCAGGATTTAAGTCTCCTAAAGATATACTATTTAAAGATGATATAAAAGAATGGGAAAAGAATATAAACTTAATCATTACTGTAGATGGAGCAGAAGAAGGTTATGAAGGAAAGGTAGGATTAGTTACAAAATACGTACCTGAACTTGATATAAAAGATATAGATTCTGTACAAGTTATAGTAGTAGGACCTCCTATGATGATGAAGTTTACCGTAGCAGAATTTTTAAAACTTGGAATTAAAGAAGAAAACATTTGGATTTCTCAAGAAAGAAAAATGTGTTGTGGAGTAGGTAAGTGTGGACACTGCAGAATTGATGACACTTACATATGTCTTGATGGTCCAGTATTTAATTATTCAAAAGGTAAATCTTTAGTAGATTAAGGAGGCAGAATTATGATAGATATAAATACAAAAGCTTTAAAAAAGAATGCATTTAGAGTTACTAAAAAAAGAGGGCTTACTGCCTCAAGAGTAAGAGTTCCAGGTGGACACTTAAAGGCTGAATACTTAGGCTTAATCCAAGAAATTGCAGATAAATATGGTAACGGAACTGTACATTTAACTACAAGACAAGGTTTCGAAATACCAGATATAGATATGGAAGATATTCCAGAAGTAAATGAACTTCTTCAACCAATAATTGAAGGTTTAGAAATAAATCAAGAAGTACCAGGAAAGGGATATACAGCGGCTGGAACAAGAAACGTATCCTCATGTATAGGAAATAGAGTTTGCCCTTTTGCTAATTATGATACTTCAGGATTTGCTAAAAGAATAGAGAAAGATATATTCCCAAATGATCTTCACTTTAAAGTAGCTTTAACAGGATGTCCTAATGACTGTATGAAAGTTAGAATGCATGATTTCGGAATAATAGGAATGACAGAACCTCAATATGATTCCTATAGATGCATAGGCTGCCAAGCCTGTGTAACTAACTGTAAGAAAAGAGCTACTGGAGCTTTAAAATTCGAAAACTTCAAGGTTGTAAGAGACCATGAGAAGTGTATAGGCTGCGGGGAATGTGTAGGTAAATGCCCAACAGGAGCATGGACAAGAAGTGAAAAGAAATATTATAGACTTGCTATAATGGGAAGAACAGGTAAAAAAAATCCAAGACTAGCTGAAGACTTTATAATATGGGTAGATGAAGAAAGCATAAGAAAAATAATATTAAATACTTATGATTTCGTTGAGAAATATATAGATAGAGATGCCCCAGGTGGAAAAGAGCATATAGGATATATTATTGATAGAACAGGCTTTAAAGAATATAAGAAATGGGCTCTAAAAGATGTAGAGCTAGATGAAAAAGCTATCATGAAAGAGAATATATACTGGAGTGGAATAAGATATTAATTTAAGGTCAGTCTCTTAAGCAATGTCATTAAGTTAGGAA
>NZ_DCLI01000033.1:19752-19874 GCF_002320975.1 Clostridium sp. UBA1652 | reverse complement strand
TACACCACATAGACTATTCTTGTCTCTCGACTTGTTTAGATTTACTCTTTAATGAGATGGTGTAGGGCTTCCCCAGTTAAGTTTGTCTGCCTCACATGAACCCATCCATCAAAACTAATAGA
>NZ_DCLI01000033.1:0-19565 GCF_002320975.1 Clostridium sp. UBA1652 | reverse complement strand
GGCGAACTCTGTAGGAGCTTCTTTTCAAGCTCCATCAAATTCCTTCAATTATTATGTTTAATAAAAAGTTAAACACCCTATTGCTGTAGAGGCTTCTTCTCAAGCCTCATTAGACTCATTAAAATACTATGTTTATTAAAAAGTTAAAAAGTTAAAAAGTTAAATGTTTAAACATTTAAAAAGTTAAACATTTAAAAAGAAAAACATTTAAATGTTTAAAAAGAAAAAAAGCTATTGCAAATTTAATTACAATAGCTTTAAGTTTATTAAAATGTTACATCTTTTAGTATTAACCCTTTAGGTTGAGCTATAGGACCAGCCTCTGCTCTTCTTTTTTCATCTAAAATTCTCTTTACATCCTCTGGTTTAAGTTTTCCTTTTGCAACTTCTAAGAGAGTTCCTGTAATAATTCTCACCATATTTAATAAGAATCCATTTCCATTAACCTCTATTTCTATTAAACCATCATTTTCTTTTATATCTATATAATTAATAGTTCTAACGGTAGATTTGGTATTAGGTTTTAGACTAGTAAAACTTTGAAAATCATTAGTTCCTATTAAATATTCAGCACCTTTTCTCATGTTTTCTAAATCTAATTTCTCATCAGTATGATATACATACTTTCTGTTAAAAACATTTCTAACTTTACTATTATATATTCTATAAATATAAGTTTTTGATTTAACGTTATATCTTGCATGGAATCTCTCACCAGTATCTTTTATAGATTTAACTACTATATCTTCTGGCAAAAAGTCGTATAGGTATCCCATTATAGTATTGATACTATATTCGCAATTAGTGTGGAAGTTTGCTACATAATTTTCAGCATGCACTCCTGAATCTGTTCTTCCACAACCTATTACTTGTATAGTTTCACCTGTCATTTTAGATAAAACATTTTCTAATTTTCCTTGTATAGTTAAGTCGTTATCCTTCTGTCTTTGCCATCCTTTATAGCGTGTTCCATCATATTGTATGATCATTTTTAAGTTTCTCATCTAATTCCACCTTTAGTCTATTTAATATTTATTTAAAACAATAGCCTTATTATAAATTAAAATAGACTAAATTAATAGCTTATTTTTCGTGAATCATTGTATACATGTTTATCATTTCTGTTACAACATCTTTTAATGTAGCTGTAGTTAACAATTGATCTTCAGCATGCATAAATAATATAGAGAACTCAAGCTTTTCTCCTCTTGCTTCTTTTTGAACTAAATCAAAGTGACCTTTATGTCCTTCTTTTAAATGTTCTTCTGCTTTTTTTAATGTTTCTTTAGCTTCTTCTAGTTTTTTTTCTCTTGCAAAGCCTAAAGCTTCCATTATGTATGATTTTGCTGTACCTACTTCACTTATTATTTGAAATGCTGCTAATTGTAATTCTTCCATTTTTATTCCTCCTAAATGATTTAGTTATTTATTATATTTGTGAAAAGATAACTTAGGAGAACAGCTTACGCTTATTCTCCTAAAATTTATGTTATGCAGTTACTTCTGGATTATCTAAAGCTTCTTGTCTTTCTTTTTCAGCTACCTTGTTACCTACAACTACGAATGGGAAGTATATCACAGTAGCTATTGCTAAGTTTATGAAAGCAAGAATCATAGCGTTTATGCTTCCGTTAGTATTAAAGAATGCTCCCAATCCTACTGGCATTGTCCATGGTGCCATGTTAGTGATTGGTGGAATAAATCCTATTGTATATGCTATTGTTGTAACTATAGCAAGTATAGGTTGTACAATTATATATGGTATAAATAGTACTGGATTAAGTATTATTGGAAGACCAAATAGTATTGGTTCGTTTATTTGGAATATACCTGATGGTAAACCAAACTTCGCAACTTGTCTCCAATCAGCACGTTTTGAAGCTAAGAATATAGCTATTACAAGTCCTAAAGTAGCTCCAGTTCCTCCTAAGAATATATATGAATCTATCATAGGCTTAGCCCACATGTTGAATTTTTCTCCTGCTGCAACTGCTGCATCAACTGATCCATATTTTTGGAATAAGTCAACATTTTGAAGTGCCATAACTCCCATAACTGGGCTGTCTAAAGCTGATAAAGCTAATGCTCCATGTACTCCAAAGAACCATAAGAATGCTGAGAAGAATACATATACAGCTCCTACTAATCCACCTGCATTAGTTAGTGGTGTAGCTATAAACTTAATTATAAGATCGTGGAAATTCATATCATTTGTAGCTAATATACTAGATAATGAACCTAATATAGTTAAAATTATGAATCCTGGTATTAATGAACTGAAAGAACGAGATACTGCTGGCGGAACGTTCGCTGGCATTTTTATTACCCATCCTCTTTTTACTATAAATGAATAAAGTTCTCCTACAAATAAACCTATAAGCATACCTGATATAACGTTTTGTCCACCAAAGAATGATGTTGAGAATCCTCCAACTGATTGAGTTAATTTAGATGCTACATCTATTGTTATAACTCCATCTTTTATTAGGCTTGTATAATCAATGCCTATTGCAGCTGGTGTTAATGTTATGAATGAAGCTATACCCATTAAACCAGTAGCTCCCTCATCAACATTGTTCTTTTTACCTATTTCACTAGCTAGCATATAAGGTATCATTAATGACATTATTCCTATTGTTCCATTTATAGCAGCGTTACCGATGCTTTGGAATTGAGCAATAGACTTAACAGTGTCTTCTGATAATCTTATACCCATTTGATAGAAGAAAGTTCCTTCCCCAAAGTTTAAAAATACGTTGTTAATAAGTATAAACATAGCACCTATTAATGATAGCGGCATAAGTCTTAAGAACGCATTTTTAATTGCATTTAGATAGGCATTATTTCCTATCTTCATAGCTACTGGCACAACTTTTTCTTCCAAAACAGCAATTAACTTATTCATATTTAACCCTCCAAAATAATGTTTTTATATTTTAAAAATTTTATTATTACCCTAATAATTTCAATGCTTTTTCTAATACTGCGTTTCCATCCATTAACCCGTACATTCTCATTTCTATAACATCTACAGGCTTGTCTGGATAAATTTCTTTTATCGCATTTAAACGATATTTTATTTGTGGTCCAAGTAGTATTATGTCAGCTTCTTGCCCTCTTTCACTTACTTCTGCTTCTGGATATGCAAATATATCTACATCAATGTTTTTGCTTTTAGCTGCTTCTTGCATCTTACTAACTAATAATGATGTTGACATCCCTGCTGAACAGAATAATCTAATTTTTTTCATATTAAAATCCCTCCCTTTTTAATAGATGATGTAAATGCTTACAAGGTAATTATATATCCATATCTATTAAAAGTCAATATATTATTAAATAAAAATATATACTTTTGTTTTTAAGAGATATACAATGCATAAAATCAAAAAAATCGACATCAAAAACTAATGCCGATTTTTTGAAATATTAATCAACTAACTCATTATTTTCTGCAACTTTTTTATACCATAAGCCACTTTTCTTAACACTTCTTTTAAAGTTGTTATCTAAATCAACTCTATAGAATCCATAGCGATTTTTATATGCATTAGTCCAAGACCAGTTATCTACAAATGTCCACATATGGTATCCAAAGCAATTAGATCCTTCCTCTATTCCTTTATGAAGCCATCTTAAGTGCTCAAAAAGAAACTCAATTCTATAATCGTCTTGAACCATTCCATTTTCATCTATAAATCTGTCTTCATCTTGAACTCCCATACCATTTTCTGAAATATACCAAGGTATGTTTTTGTAGTTATTTTTAATGTTTACTGCTATATCATAAATAGCCTTTTCATATATCTCCCAGCCTCTGTAGATATTCATTTTACGTTCTGGCCACTCGTAGTTATCAAAAAATGTTTCTGGCATTAAGGCTTCACTTGGATCTACTGCCTTTTCTCTTGCTTTTATTCTACGTGGTTGATAATAGTTAACGCCTAAATAATCCACTGTATTATTTTTAATTACTTCAAGATCATTTTCATGTATTTCTGGAATTATATCGTTATCTTTTATAATTTGAATTAATTCCTCAGGGTATTCCCCTAATATTGATGGATCTAAAAAGCTTCTATTAAAGAATAAATCTGCAATATTTGCTGCTTTTACATCATCAGGATTATTTATATCTCTTGGATAAGAAGGTGTAAGGTTAAGTATTATTCCTATCTTTCCATCTTCAACATTTAGCTTATGAAATTCTGCAACCGCTTTAGCACTTGATAACATAGTATTATATGCTACTTGAACAGCTCTTTTCATATCTGTTACTAAAGGATAATGGAATTGATATAGATATCCTCCTTCTACTGGAACTATAGGTTCATTATGAGTAGTCCAATATTTAACTCTATCAGAAAATAGTTCAAAACACTTACGTGCATATCTAGCATAAGCTTCTACTACTTCTCTACTTTCCCAGCCGCCTTTTTCTTGCATAGCTAAAGGCATATCAAAGTGATATAAGTTTATGATTGGTTTTATACCATTTTTTATTAGCTCATCTATAATATTATTATAGAATTCTACTGCTTTTTCATTAACTTCTCCATCACCATTTGGTATTAACCTTGACCAAGTTATTGATGTTCTATAAGAATTAAATCCTATATCTTTCATTCTTTGTATATCTTCTTTGTACAAATTATAAAAATTTGATGTATCTTGTGGCCCTACTTGATTAAAAAACTTTTCTGGATCGATTTCATACCAGTGATCCCAGATGTTTTTACCTTTACCATCTTTATTTGAAGCTCCCTCTGATTGAGGACCTGAAGAAGCTGCTCCCCATAAAAAGTTTTTTGGAAATTTATAATTCATTTATTTTCCCCCTTAAAAGTATATATTTTGGTTCAAATATTATTTTATGGTTAAATAATATCATACTTTTAATATAAAAGTCTATACTTTTAAATTTATGGTAAATATCTATTCTTATTTCATAAATTTTGTTATACTATAAATATAAACCATAATAAATATACTTTTGATATGATCAGGAGATTCATAATGCTAAAATATGTTGAGATTGCTAATGATATAAGAGATAAGATTTTGCAAGAAGTTTATATTCCAAATGAACAATTACCTTTTGAAAAGGATTTAGGCGAACAATATAAGGCTAGTAAAATGACTGTGAAAAAAGCTTTAGATATGCTTGTTGCCGAAGGGCTAATTGTTAAGAGACGTGGAGCTGGTACCTTTGTTAAAGACGTACAGATCAAGGATATTCAAAGATTATTACTTTCCAGTCAGTTTGAAGGACTTACAGCTAGTAATTATAAACATGAAGTTACTAGCCAAGTAATTGAATTTGCAGTTATTCCAGCAAATGAGGATATTTGTGAAAAACTTAAATTAGAACCTGATTCCTTTGTTTATAAAATCATTCGTTTAAGATTAATAGATGGCAAACCTACTGTCATTGAAGAGACTTATATGCCTCTAGCACTTATGCCTAACTTTAAAAAATCTATTTTGGAAGGTTCTATATATGAGTATATTGAAGATACCCTTGGGTATAAAATTCAAAGTGCTCATAGAACTATACATGTTAGAAAAGCTACTCCTTTTGAAATAGAACATCTACGTTTAGAAGAAAATGATCCTATTGCTGATGTTCAACAGGTTGGATTTTTAGATAACGGACAGCCTTTTGAATATTCACTTTCATTTCATCATTACTCATTTTATGAATTTAAGACTGTTATTATAAAATAAAAAGAAGTAGTTTTATGCTACTTCTTTCCTATTTTAAATCTATGGATTATACTAGTCACAATATATGCAAAAGCTCCTCCACTAGTGTCTATAAGTACATCTCTAAACGCTGGCCCTCTTCCTGGTACAAAAGATTGATGAAATTCATCACTACACGCATATAAAAATACAAATGCTAATGAATAATTCCAAGCCTTTCTTTTATCCATATACATTCTTAATACATTTAGCGTTAAAATATATAAAATAAAGTACTCTGTAAAATGAGCCCCTTTTCTTACAACAAAATTGGCTAAATTCCCCAAATGGCTGTTAAGGTCTAATCCTAATACATTAAATATATATATTACTAGTTTACTTTGTTCATCTGATACATCTCCAGGCAATTGAGAAAAGATAAATATTACTATCATCCAAGCTATCCATAATATCCATCTTATCAATTTTCTGTTTTTGTCATTCATATAATCAACCCTTACTTTAGTTTTTTTATTATATTATATCTATCTCTTAATAGATAAGTAAAGGCTAAAGATATTAAACCTACTCCTATAAATCTTGTAGAGTTTTTAACAAACAAAATCATCATTATCCCAAGTACTATAACCATTATATCTATCAAACACACGTTACTCTTTTTCATTATATCCACCCCACAATCTTCTATATAAATCACTATCTTTTAATAATTATAGCCTGTTTCTCTATAATTGTTTATTAAATCAACCTTAAATTTACAGTTTACTGTAAAAAGATTGAGAGGTGGCCCCTTAAAATACTCTTTCTTTTTCCATAACTAGTGGATGCTTCTCTAAACCCTTTAAAACTTCACCTTTTTCCACATGACCATATTTATCAATAAGAACATTCTCTAAGCTAGCATCTTCTGCTATTATTACATTTTGAAAAATAATGCAGTCTTTTAGTTTTGCATTTTTTCTTATATGAACACTTCTAGAAATAACACAATTTTCTACGCTTCCTTCTATATAACATCCGTTGGCTATTATAGAATTCTTAACATCACTATCTTTAGTATATTTTGTTGGTCCCCCATCTTTAGTTTTTGTATATATTGGACCATTATCAAAAAATAACTCTGTATTTATCTTTACATTTAATAAATCCATATTAGCTTTGTAGTAAGAGCCTAAGGAATCTATACAACTTAGGTAACCTTTAAATTCATAAGCATTTACTTTAAGTTCATCTAGCTTTTCATAAATAGCTTTTCTTATTTTTCTATACTTACCTGTTTTTATACAATCATAAATTATCTCTATAAATAAATCTTTTTTCAAAAGAAACATTTCCATACATATATTAAGTTCTTTATTACTTCCAATGTTTTTGCCTACACTTTTTACTCTATTTTCCTCATCTATGCTTAATGCATCACAATTTATAAAACTACTATCACCATTATTTATTTTTTTATAAACTACTGTAACATCTGAGTTGTTATTCTCATGATATTCACTAATTTTACTAAAATCTATATTACAAATCATATATGATGGAGCCATTAGTACATACTCTTGTCTACTGAACTTAAAAAACTCAATATTATTTGCGAATATATGCACGTCATCATAGTATAAATCGTCATCTGAAAAATTAAAAACTCTTAGTCCATCTATCTTTCTATGCAAGTCCCAAGGTCTACCGTTACTTAAGTGATCTATTAAAGACCTTGATTTATTTTTTGTGAAAATTCCTATATTATTGATACCAGAATTAGTCATATTTGAAAGTATAAAATCTATAATTCTATATCTACCCGCCATAGGTATAGATGCCAATGGTCTAGTTCTAGTAAGTTCATTTATTCTTCCCTCATTTTCATCTAGGTTTATGATTCCCATATAACTTTTCAAAATCCCACTCCCTTTATCTATATAAGCATTCGGTTTATTCCATTATGGTACCACTTTTAATATCTTCTTTAGCTGGTATTACAGTTATATTATTTCCATGCCCTATTCTACACTCTCTTCTAATTGTTACATTATTTCCAACTATAGCTTTATCGATAATTACATTTTCACCTATTTTAGTGTTTGGCATTATTACAGAGTTTTTTATCACTGTATTTTTACCTACAAATACTCCAGGAAATAAAACTGAATTTTCTACTTCTCCATGAACTATACATCCCTCTACTATCAAGGAAGATTTTACACTTGCATGTGGCCCTATATATTGAGCTGGTCTTACTGGATTAATAGAATATATTCTCCATTCATTGTCATATAAGTTCAATTCATTATCATCTTTTAATAAATCCATATTAGCTTCCCAAAGACTTTCTATAGTACCAACATCTTTCCAATATCCTTCAAACGGATATGCCATTAACTTCTTACCTTGCTCTAGCATTTTAGGTATTATATTTTTCCCAAAATCATTATTGGAGTTTTTATCAGCTTCATCCTCTTTTAATAGTTTTTTTAATGTTCTCCAATTAAAAATATATATTCCCATAGATGCCTTAGTGCTTTTAGGCTCAGCTGGCTTTTCTTCAAACTCATATATACTTAAATCTTCTCTTGTATTCATTATTCCAAATCTTGATGCCTCTTCTAAAGAAACATCAATAACTGCAATGGTTACATCCGCTTCATGTTCTTTATGGAAATCTAACATTTTTTCGTAATCCATTTTATAAATGTGATCACCTGAAAGTATTAACAAATATTCTGGATCATGGTCATCTACAAAAGGTATGTTTTGATATATAGCATTTGCAGTTCCCTTATACCAATTTCCTCCCTTTTCTTCTTGATAAGGCGGTAGAATATTTACTCCCCCATCTCTTCTATCCAAATCCCAGGGGTCTCCTATTCCTATGTGAGAGTTTAATTCTAGTGGTTGATATTGTGTAAGCACGCCTACCGTGTGAATATTAGAATTAGAACAATTGCTTAGAGTAAAATCTATAATTCTGTATTTTCCTCCAAATGGCACAGCTGGTTTTGCTAACTTTTTAGTTAATACTCCTAATCTAGATCCTTGTCCACCAGCTAAAATCATAGCAATAATGTTTTCTTTGACCATTTTATAACCTCCCTTTCTAATGATATTTTTCTTGAATAGATAAAATTATCAATCTATTTCATTATCATTTGCTTAAGTTTATCCTCATTACAATTTTTCCCATATGCTCTAATTATAGCAACATCCCTGCATTACTTCAATAAGCTTTTCTGTATTTATATGGAAAGCGAACTTTTTTACATATCCTTCATTTATGAAACGAATTCATAAATAAAAAGAGAGTACTACTAGGCTTTAATTAGTACTCTCATAAATGTTAACTACGCTCAGTTAAGAACTTTGAAACATATGCCAAGGATTCTTCTATTAAATCTTGTCCATTCTCTAACTCTTCCATCTTTTTCTCTAAGGAAAACATACGTTGATCTAATAGAGTTATCCTATCTTTAACATCATTTAAAATTTTACTTTCATAATTAATTTGATTGCCATATTCATCTAAATAAATGTGTTCTGGAGGTCCACCACATTCTACGCATTTTAAATATATACCCTCTTTATCTCTGTCTCTAAATATTTTAAATGTATCATTTCTACACCTAGAGCATTCTGATAATAAAGTATAATCATAATAACTCACATCTATTTCATAATTACTTCCACATTCTTTACAAGTTAATATTAATTTTTCATCCTTATTTTCTAAATAAAAACTATTTCCACTGCATCCTTCCTTTTCACACACCACAGTTCTTATCACAAATATCACCTCCTAGATATTTAATATGTTCAGTTTAATACATTTATTCCTATATATTTATGTGAGATAACTATTTTTGAAAATCAAAAAGAGCCAACTTTAAAAGCTGACTCTCAAGCTATAGGTGAATTTTAATGGAGGATATACTTAACGCTTAATTTTATATTTTATCGCTAGTAAATAAATAAAAAGTGTTAAGTTTATTAAATATAGTATACTCTAATTGATAATTATTTTCAATACATTTATATAATAAAAAAAGTTATAATGTAATTATAATATTTTATGTAAAGGAGTTTATTTATGGTTGACACTAAAAGAGAAAATTATATATCTTGGGACGAATATTTTATGGGGATTGCTCTTATCTCCTCATTAAGAAGTAAGGATCCTAATACTCAAGTTGGCTCTTGCATAGTTAATTCTGACAATAAAATAATCGGAATAGGTTATAATGGACTTCCTAAAGGCTGCTCTGATGATGATTTTCCTTGGGGGAATTCCGGAGATTTTTTGCAAACAAAATATCCATATACCTGTCACGCTGAGCTAAATGCCATATTAAACAGCATAGGTACTAGCTTAGAAAATTGTAAAATATATACTACCCTTTTCCCTTGTAATGAATGTACTAAAGCACTTATACAGGTTGGAATAAAAGATATAATATATCTTTCAGATAAATATTCAGATACAGATATAGTAAAGGCATCTAAACGTATGCTGAATACTGCAAACGTCACATTTACTAAATTTGAAGCTAACAGAAAAGATTTACTGATTTCTTTTGAAAATATGGAGGATACGAAATGAGTGCACAGAAAAAAAATGAACTTGAACTATCAAAAGAAAAAAGAGAAGAAATGATATCTTTGATTAAAACTTATTTCTATAATGATAGAGATGAAGAAATAGGTGACTTAGCAGCAAGCTTAATCTTAAACTTCATTGTAGATAAACTTGCTCCTGAATTCTATAATCAAGGAGTTATTGACTCATATAAATATATGGGGAATTCAATTGAAGATTTATTATCTATCCAAAGATATTAAAAAAATTACTATGAGAATTTAAATCTCATAGTAATTTTTTATTTTATTCTAATATTACACCCTCAAGTGCTTTTAATACTAAATTCCCATTTATTATAGGTTTTCTAATATTAGTAATAAGGTCTTTTTTGTATATAACTTTACTTTTCTCAGGAAGTATAACTTCCTTTTCTTCAGATAGGTTTCTATTAACAGCTATATATAGATATTTATTATTTAATCTTCTTCTAAATAACAAAATATCTTCTTCTGAATTAATAAATTCTATATCTCCATCTATCAATTCTTCATTTTCATTCCTTATAGAAACCATTTTTTTATACATATAGAAAATCTCTTTATCTTCTTTTCCCCATGGAAAGGTCTTTCTATTATCAGGATCTTTTCCACCTGTTAGACCTGCTTCATCACCATAATATATAAGTGGAACACCCACCATAGTCATCTGAATAATTAATGCCAGATTAATCAAGTCCTTTCCACCTAATGAAGTTAAGATTCTCTCAGTATCATGGTTTCCTAAGATATTCATAAGGCTATAAAAGTTTTCTTTTGGGTAATTCTCTTTTAAACTTAAAATAATCTTAGAGAATCTATCAGAAGTAGTATCCCCTCTTAAAAATGAAATTAATGCATTCTTTAATGGATAGTTAGTGACTGAATCTAGCTCTTTGCCAAGAAAATATCTTCTTTTTACTCCATAGCTAACCTTATTAGATGCATCTTCCCAAACCTCACCTATTATAACTCCATCTGGATTTTCTTTTTTAACTCTATCCCTTAATATCTCAATAAATTCGTCTGGAAGCTCATCCGCTACATCCAATCTCCAGCCATATACCCCTAAACTCATCCACTTGGATATAACAGACTCCTTATTTCTTATAATATAATCAAGGTATGTTGGATTCATTTCATTTACATTTGGCAAATCTTTTATTCCCCACCAACATTCATAATCATCTGGATAATTATAAAATCTATACCAATCATAATAAGGTGAATCCTTTGACTCATAAGCACCTAAAGAATTTTCATTTTTATATTTATTAAAATATATAGAGTCCTGTCCAGTATGAGAAAAAACACCATCTAATATTATCCTTATACCTCGCTCTCTAGCTTTTAGGCATAATTCTTTAAAAATCTTTTCATCTCCGAACATCTCATCAATTTTTTTGTAGTCCCCTGTATTATATTTATGATTTGAGGAAGCTTTAAATATAGGATTAAAATAGATTATAGTAACACCTAAACTTTTCAAATAATCCAGCTTATTTATTACGCCCTTTAGGTTTCCTCCATAAAAATCCCATCTTGCTATATCTCCATTATGATCTTTTATATACATAGGCTCATCATCCCACCTACCATATATAAAGGAGTTTTTCTTAGGATTACTAACCAAACCATTTTCATTTCCGTTATAGAATCTATCTACAAATATTTGATATATTACTCCATGTTTATACCAATTAGGTACTAAAGCTTCTTCGTAAATTGTTATCTGAAACCCCTTAGGATTATGATAATATATTTGTCCTTCTCCGCCTAATTCTTCTTCATTATTCCCGTAATAAACTATATTCTCATTAATCTTAAATGAAAAATAATATTTAACAACTCCAACTTTATTGAGCTCCAAAACTATTGAGTATTTCTCTTTTCCATACTCTAAAATTTTCCTATTCATAGGTATAATTCTCATCTCATTATTGAAATCAATAATATTTAGAAAAACCTCATGAATATTTACTTGAGCTTCTAAAAATAATTCTACTTTTGTATCTACTCTCACTGCTCCAAAGGGTTTTCTAAAGCTTAAGTCTTGAGAGTTATGATATATAGTTACATTGTCCATATTCACTATCCTCTCATATTAATTTTATAAATTTTTATATAGATAGCCTGATCCCCATATACCTGTAGCATATTCTTTTATAGTTCTATCACTTGAAAAAATACCTGAGTGAGCTATATTAACGCAACTCATCTCCTGCCATTTCTCTTTATTTTTATATAATTTATCTACTTTTTCTTGAGCCTCAATATAAGAAGCAAAATCTTTTAAGACAAAAAATTCATCATTATAATTTAATAAATTTTCATAAATAATTCTGAATCTATCCTTTTCATCATGATAAAATCCATTTACAAGTTGATCAGTTATCTTTATTAATCTTTCATCGCCATTTCTTGTATCCCAAGCCGAATACTTTCCATGCCTATAATACTCTAAAACTTCCCTCTCTGTTAGACCAAAGATAACTATATTATCGTCTCCAACCTCATCTCTAATCTCCACATTTGCTCCATCAAGAGTAGCAATTGTTATAGCTCCATTCATCATGAACTTCATATTACTTGTTCCTGAAGCCTCTTTTGTAGTTGTTGATATTTGCTCACTTAATTCTGTAGCCGGTATTATATCTTCAGCTAAGGATACTCTGTAGTTCTCCATAAAAACAATTTTCATTTTATCTGAGACTCTAGGATCATTATTTATCTTGTCTGCTAGTGCAGTTATAAGCTCTATGGTCTTTTTAGCTAAATAATAAGCTGGTGCTGCTTTTCCTGCAAATATAAAGGTTCTTGGAGCTATATCAAGACTAGGATTTTCTAATAGCTTATTATATAAATCCATTATCCTAAGGGCATTTAAAGTTTGTCTCTTATATGCATGAATTCTTTTTACTTGAACATCGAAAATAGAGTTAGTATCTACTACTATTCCTTGATTATCCTTAATAATCTTTGCTAATTTTTGTTTGTTTTCATTTTTTATTTTAAATAAGCTTTCTTTAACAAAACCGTCATTTTTAAACCTTTCAAACTTCTCCATATCCGTCGGATGTTTAATCCAGCTTTCTCCGATAGTTTCATTAAGCAAGCTAGTTAACTTAGGATTTGCTTTTATTAACCACCTTCTATGAGTAATTCCATTTGTCTTATTGTTAAACTTTCTAGGATACATGTAATAGAAATCAGACATTTGCTGATTTTTTAATATTTCTGTATGAAGTTTTGCAACCCCATTAACACTATGGCTACCTACTATAGCTAAATGGGCCATTCTTACATATCCATCTCCTACTATAGCCATTTGAGATATCTTATCCCACTGCCCTTCATACTTACTCCATAATTCTCTTGTAAATCTTTCATTTATTTCTTCTACTATCATAAAGATTCTAGGTAATAACTTCTTAAACATATCTATCGGCCATTTTTCTAAAGCCTCTTGTAAAATAGTATGATTAGTATAAGATACGGAGTTTGTAGTTATTCTCCAAGCATCTTCCCATGAAAGGCCTTCTTCATCTAATAGTATTCTCATAAGTTCTGGAATGGCTAGGGTTGGATGCGTATCATTTATGTGTATTGCTATTTTTTCATTTAATAAACATAAATCTCCTAGATGTTTTTTATAATGTCTAATTATACTTTGTATACCTGCTGATACAAAAAAGTACTGTTGCTTAAGTCTTAATATTTTTCCCTCATAGAATGAATCATCTGGATAAAGAACTTGAGATATAGCCTCTACTGAGTTTTTATATTCTATAGCTTTTAAAAATTCTCCTCTACTGAAAGATGAAAAATCAAACTCATTTACTACAGGTTCAGCACTCCAAAGTCTCAATGTATTTATTACTTCATTCTCAAAACCTACTATTGGAGTATCATATGGAACTGCTAATACAGGCTCATAATTAATATGAGTGAAGGTCAATCTTCCTCCTATATACTCAGTTTTTATTTCTCCTCCAAATTTTACAACCTCAGCCTTGTCTGTTTTTTTAATCTCCCATACATTACCTTCTCTTAACCATTTATCAGGAGATTCAACCTGAGAACCTTCTATTATTTTTTGTTCAAAAAAACCATACTTATATCTTATTCCACACCCATTACCAGGTATCTTTAAAGATGCCATTGAATCTAGGAAGCAAGCTGCGAGTCTTCCTAAACCACCATTACCTAAGCCTTGGTCCTGTTCAAAATTTTCTAACTCTTCAAGGTCTACTCCTAGTTCCTTTAATGCTTTTTTACAAACATCTCTTATTCCAAGATTTAATAAACTATTTCCTAATAGCCTTCCTAAAAGAAATTCCATAGAAAAATAATATACTTGTTTCTCTTTCTCTCTGTTATATCTTTTATTAGTTTCTATCCACATTCTAGATACGTAATCTCTAATTAAGCTCCCTAAGGTTTCGTATTTATTTAAATTAGTCCCCTCATCTAAGTCTTTTCCGTGTAGTTCTATGAATTTTTGTATATAATCTTTTTTAAATCTATCTTTGCTTATTGTGAGCATGGTCATCACTCCCGTAATATTATTTAAGTATTAACCAAATCCTTATACATATCTAGATATACTTTAGCTGATTTTGTCCAGCTATTATCAGCGTTCATAGCTTCCCTAACTAACCCCGTCCATATTTCTTTATTCTTAAAACATTCTAACGCAGTGGTTGTGGCTTCTAAAAACTCATTCGAGTTGAAATTTTTAAAAGTGAACCCTCTGCCAGTTCCCTCATATTTATTATATGGTATTACAGTATCTTTAAGTCCTCCTGTCTCTCTAACCACAGGTATAGTGCCATATCTTAAAGCAATTAACTGTCCAAGACCACATGGTTCAAATAATGATGGCATAAAAAATATATCTGAAGCTGCATATATCTTATGTGCTAAAGCATCATTAAATTTAATATTCGTAGATACCTTTTCTGGATATCTATAGTGTAAATTTCTAAAATGCTCTTCATAGATACTATCACCAGTACCTAAAATAACTAGCTGAACATCATCCTTTAATATTCTGTCTGCAATATCTATAACTAAATCAATTCCTTTTTGGCTTGTTAATCTTGATATTATAGATATCATAGGCACATCTTCTCTTACAGGAAGATTTAACTCTGATTGAAGCAATTTCTTATTTAGACTTTTTTTATTTATAGTCTCAAAACTGTAATTTTCATATATACTTTTATCTGTTTCAGGATCATAGCTCTCATAATCAATCCCGTTTAGTATGCCAATTAGTTGATGGTTTCTACTTCTTAAGAGCCCATCTAATCCTTCTCCATAATATTCTGTTTGTATTTCTTCTGCATAGCTAGAACTAACTGTTGATACTTTATCAGAATAATTAATTCCACCTTTCATAAAAGATACTCCACCATTAAATTCTATGCTTCCATTGTTATATGGTTCCATATCATAGCCAAAGAGCTCTGGAAGTATATTAGGATCAAAAACTCCCTTAAACAATAAATTATGAATACTGTATACTGATTTAATTCCACTATAAAAACTATCCTTTGAATACTCTAATTTTAAAAGCATCGGAATTAACCCACTCTGCCAATCATTACAGTGAACTACATCTGGTTTGAATTCTAACTCCTTCATAGCCTCCACTACTGCTCTATCAAAAAATGCAAATCTTTCTCCATCATCATAATAACCATATAATCCATCTCTTGAAAAATACTGTTCATTATCTATAAAATAATATCTTACACCTTTTATATCATATTCAAAAATCCCACAATATTGTCTTCTCCATCCAACCTGTACCATAAACCACTTTACGAATCTTAATTTATCTTTATATTCATTCTTCAGATCCTTATATTTAGGTAATATTACCCTAATATCTACCCCTTCTTTATTTAGCTCTTTAGGCAAGGCACCTGCTACATCCCCTAGACCACCTGTTTTTATAAATGGATCTGCCTCAGAAGTTACAAACAATATTTTCATAAAATACCCTCCACACTCACTTACTTTCAACTAATTCATCTTCTAATATTTCTTCCTCAATTTTTTGTGGCTTTAAGATCAATGTTGCCATAGGTGGAACCTTAATTTTTATACTATATTTCTCCTTATGCCAACCTTGTGGACTAGCTGTAATAATTTCATCCATAACTTGTCCAGACCCGCCATAACTGCTAGCATCACTATTAAACAACTCATAATATTGACCTAAATATGGAACCCCAACCTTAAAATCATAATACACCTTAGGAGTAAAATTACATATTACTATTAAAGTATCTTTTTTATCTTCTCCCATCCTGCAGTATATAAATATACTTTGATCTTTATTATCTGCATCAATCCATTTAAATCCATCAGGCTCATAATCTAATTGCCATAAAGCCTTTTCAGTTTTATATAACTTATTTAAATCCTTATAAAATTCTTGAGTTTGCTTGTGTCTTGGAAATTCATCTATAAGTTTCCACTCAAGCTGCTCATAACTTCTCCATTCTATAAATTGAGCAAATTCATTCCCCATAAAGGTTGTTTTTTTACCTGGATGGGTCATCATAAAACCTAAAAATGCTCTTAATCCAGCAAACTTATTCCAATAGTCTCCCCACATTTTATCTATTAAAGATTTCTTTCCATGTACAACTTCATCATGAGATATTGGAAGAATAAAGTTTTCTGTATAATGATACATCATAGCAAAATTAATTAGATTATGATGATACTTTCTATATATAGGATCTATCTCAACATATTTTAATACATCATTCATCCATCCCATATTCCATTTAAAATTGAAACCTAATCCACCTAGCTCCACGGGTTTGGTTACCATAGGCCAGGTTGTTGATTCCTCAGCAATCATTAAAATATTAGAAAACTCTTTAAACACTGCTGTATTTAATTGTTTAATAAATTCTACTGCTTCTAGGTTTTCACGTCCTCCATATTTATTAGGACTCCACTCTCCTTTTTCTCTTCCGTAATCTAAATATAATATATTAGCAACTGCATCTACTCTCAATCCATCTATATGAAATTCTCTAAGCCAATACAATGCATTAGATATTAAAAAACTCTTAACCTCTGGTCTTCCTAAATCAAAATTTGCAGCTCCCCACCCCTTATTTTCTTGTTTACTTAACTCTTCATACTCATAGGTAACTGAACCATCATACTTATACAAACCATGATTATCCTTACAAAAATGTCCTGGTACCCAATCTAAAATAACGCCTATTCCTTCATTATGTAGAGCGTTTATAAGCTCCTTAAACTCATCTCTTGTTCCATATCTACTAGTAACAGAATAATACCCAACTACCTGATACCCCCAAGAATCATCAAGAGGATGCTCCATTATTGGCATCAATTCTACATGAGTGTAACCCATATTTTTCACGTATTCTGGTAATTTTTTTGCTAGCTCTAAGTAAGATAGAAATTCTCCATTCTCATCAGTCCGCCATGACCCAAGATGAAGTTCATATATATTTACTGGGCTCTTATAAACATTAGTTTTACCTCTTGAATTTATCCACTTTCTATCTTTCCATCTATATTTTAGATCTCTAGTTATAATCGATGCCGTGTTAGGTCTTAATTCACTATATATTGAATATGGGTCTGACTTTAATATAACTTGATTCTGTTCAGTAGTTATAGCATATTTATAAACCTGTCCTTCCTTCATACCAGGAATAAAGGCACTCCATAAACCAGATTTTGTTATTTTCTCTAATGCATATTCCTCAAGAACCTCCCAATTATTAAAGTCTCCTACTAAATTTATTGCTTTTGCCTTGGGTGCCCATGTTGTAAAACGAACACCTCTTTTTCTTTTCTCAGTAATAAGATGTGCCCCCATAAATTTATATGCATTATAATGACTACCATTATGAAATAGATATGTATCATAATCTGATATATTTTTAATATCTATTATTGCTGTCTTTTTATCCTCTATTTTATCTTTAAGTTCAACCATATTCTCAACCCCTTGAAATCTTAATAATGTAATTATAACATAATTTTCCATAAATTCTATAGTATTGATATTTTTTATAAGTTACATAATTTAAAACCTTTCCATAATCCATTTAGATATAAAACAAAAAGCCGCATTAAGCGACTTTTAAAATTTATTAAATCTATTCATCTTTTTTATCTTCTAATTTTATTTGTTTCTCTAGTTCATCTATCTCTTCGTCTATTTTGTTTGTATTTTTACCCGCTAAAATTAATTCTCTTTTTTTCAGTTTCAATTCTACTAGTTTTTCTTTCAGCTCTTGTATTTTTGACATAGAAACACTCCCCATCTTCCACTCTCTTTTTCCCAATAATTTTATATAATTAACAAGTAAAAAATACTATACTTATATAATATGTTTTTTTAAGTTCGATGCCAATTTACATTAACCCCTTAAACGTATTCAAGTCATCTTATTTATACATTTATATAAATTTTTTCATTTAATTATATACAAAAACAATACCCTAAAACTTTTCTAATATAATTATTATTTTAAAGTATAGTTCCTTGCATTTCAATATAATTAATAAAATATATGTCATTCCTAATATTTACTTTAACTTTATATTACATATATAAGATTTCACTAGTTCTATAAATACACTCAGAATTATAGTTATTACTAAAAATCCATATCCAAAATCTAATCTAAATGATGTATTTACTTTTCTATAATTATAAACCATAAGCCACCCAGCTCCTAGAGATTTCTGATATATGTCCTGTAACTCATATCCCCTACTTTTTATAATTATCATAAAAATTAGAAAAATAAATATTAAAATAAAATATTTAATAATGTTTATAAATCTTTTTAAACTCAAAAAATTCATCACCTTTAATTAATCCTTATGTAATATATGAAAAAGCTAAAAAAATAATGCTTATTTTTAATTATATCTTGTAGCAAAATATTTAAATACGATAATGGAACATTTTTAGTTTAAGATTAGTCATGAAAATAAGGTGAAGAATAAGATGTCGTTAGCATAAAAATATGAAATAATTTAAAACAAAAAAGACACATGTTCGACATGTGTCTTTTTTGGTGGAGATAAAGAGATTCGAACTCTTGACCCCCTGCGTGCAAGGCAGGTGCTCTCCCAACTGAGCTATACCCCCAAAAATGGTGGACCTTCAGGGACTCGAACCCCGGACCTACCGGTTATGAGCCGGTTGCTCTAACCAACTGAGCTAAAGATCC
>NZ_DCLI01000065.1:0-38441 GCF_002320975.1 Clostridium sp. UBA1652 | reverse complement strand
GGATAATAACGAATTATCCTCTACTCATTATACCAAATTTTCTTACAAATAAAAACATTTTTCTTAGTATATAGAAATCCAATTCAATATAACAGTACGTATTATTGCTTTTTTCATTCTTTTTGTACACTATTTTCAAATTCTCAAACTCTCACATCAAACTTTTTCATTAGTCTCCCCTATAATTTTATATGAATCTTCAATTTTTCTATATGTTATTAAAATATTAGGTTGATCAGCTGGGGTAAATAAATCTAATCCCTCTTGATCTTCATCTGAGTAAAATATTTTTTCCAAAACTTCTCAAGCACCCAACCCTTTGTTCCTGCTGGTATAAAGCCAAATGAGCCTTCCTTAACTGAATCACTTGAAGGCAAATAACTTTTCCCGCTTATAGCATTAATAACTGGACAAGATTTTATTATTTCAACTCTATATAGTTTCTTTTCCTCAAAAATTTTCATAAAACTTTTTCTCCATTTTGCATCTATAATTATCAACTCAAAAACACAACTTATTTAATTAAACTTATGTATTCTTCTTAGTCCTAGGATGTATATGAGTTATATATTTTCCATGTCATATATATCTATTCTACCAATATTATTGTCTAAAAGGAAGTTATTAGGTTTGGTTTTGACAGGAAATGTTATTAACATTTTATTTTCAACACCTGAAATACACTTAGTATAAAACTGATCTGTAAATTAACCTTCGACATTAGAAAGTTGTTTGCTAGAAAATCTGTTTCCTATCGTTACAAAAATAAAAAGGATTATTAATATCTTTAGATGATATCAATAATCCTTTAGTGTAATCTTCTGTTTTATTTTTTACCATATAATTTATAATCTAAACTGACAATAATCTTAGTAAGGAAACTAATTACCACAATTTACCCCTATGTCAACTTAGTAAATTATGGTACACTTATTAAGTAAATTTCTTAATCCGTAGTGGATGGCTACGGGGGTTTTGAACGTTTTCTCCTCCTGGGTTATTGGTGAACTATTTCACTATAGCTAGGGGGTGGTATTGGATATGTTAGATACTTTAATAAAGTGTATATCACTTATTTATGTAATTAGATTAATCCTAAAACATAATCTGTTTATACATCATTTAAAAATTAAGATTAAATTTCTTGGTCTTGATATAGAAGTTAAAGGGAAAGAAAAAAGTGCCCCATCCAACAAAGATTAGCACTTTTTCTCAACTTAATTAAATCCAATAGCCCTAAAACAAAATAAATGTTCTAAGGATACTTAGTGTTGACGCACTAAGTATTTCTTATTTATATTATATCAAATTTTTATAATAAATAAACCCTTATTTTTAATTTAAAGCACTTTTTCTATTATCGTAAATAGAATCCATTTGCAGCTTTATATAACTAATAAGTGAACTAACATCATCATCTTTACAATTTTCTTAGTTATATTTATTTAATCTCTTTAATAAACTCCATGCCATTTACACACATAAACAAGGTATATAATAATGAAAACCTTATAAATCCCATTCTGTTGCCGTATACTGTAGCATCTTCTAATGCTTTATAATAATGCTGCTTATATTGTGGTCTTATAATAAGTCTTGGCATATACATGTTGCTTAATAATGCGTTTTGAATTACTCTTGAAGTTCTTCCATTTCCATCATAGAAGGGATGTATTTCTACAAACTCTAACTTAAGCCTAAAAACATCTTCTATTTTCTTATCAGATTTATTAATTAAGCTTCCCACTTAATTTAAGCTCATTCATATTATCAATCCTTTTGTACCGTAATCATAATATTTTCTATAATAATGTTTTAGTATGAATTAGGTCTAAAATGAATCTGAAGAACCTTTGGTTCTTCTACTGTATTAAGGTGTAAAGCATTTTTCTAAATCTTGAACTTTTTCTAATTCAAAAATATCTATAGCTATTTCTTCTACAACAACTTCTGGTAAAACTTTTATTTTATCAATATATTGTTGAGGTACTGATTTAAACTTTTTAATTAGTACTCTTATTAATAATTCTACTTTTCCTTCTAATTTTCCACGTTCAAAAATCATTTGTCCAACTTCTGTCATCTATATCGCCTCCGTAAGCTTAATTCTAAGGAGTTTAATGCAACAACTCCACTATAAATCTGTAAATAACATTTTAATCTTTCAATTATCTAAAATGGTATTTCATCATCTGATTCGCAGATATTTTCTGATTTCTCTACTATATTTGTTTCTATTTCTTCATAAAACAAACCATAAGGAACCCCACCTTCTGTAAAGCCTGCTATAAATTCCATACCATATACCCCTTTTAAATACTCTTCATACTGATTTTCTGACCATACTTCAAGGTTATCATTAGTTCTCCTTTTAGATTTTCTCTTTTTACTCATGTTTTAATGTATTATCTCCTATTAATTTTCTTATTCACTTTATAATCATTTAAAAACTAAGATTAAGTTTCTTGGTCTTGATATATAAGTTAAAGTGAAAAAAGTGCTCCCTCCCAACAAGATTAGCACTTTTTCTATTTAAAACATATTTCTATTATCATAAATAAAGTCCCTTTGCATCTTTATATAACTAATAAGTGAGCTAACATCATCAGCTTTACAATTTGCTAGTGCTTTTTTATATTCATCTGATGTATCTCCATTCATGTATTGGAGTGGAAATCTATTATCTAATAACTGCTTCAAAAATATAAAACGCCCAATTCGTCCATTACCATCTTGGAAAGGGTGAATTTTTTCAAACTCTACATGAAATCTTGCTAAGTCTTCTAAAGTTATATTTTTCAATCTATTATAATCACTGATTAGAGATTTTATTTTATCTTCCGTTTCTAATGGACTTGCTGTATCAAAATCTGCCCCTAGTATTTTATTAGGATATTTTTTAAATACTCCTGCAAGACCTAAATCATATAATCTTGTTCTATACATTAAACTTGAATGCCATTCCTTAATTGATTCTATAGTTATTTCTTCTTCAAGAGAATCAATAACTAAATCAAAGGTATAAAAAGAATTAACTGTTATTTGAACATCATCTAACGTGTGCGTTCCCTTAACTATATTCTTCTCAAATAACATTTGTAAAGTTTCTGTTGTAAAGGTACTAGCCTCTATTTTATTAGAATGATATATAAAGTCATACTTTAATAACTCATTCAATGAATTATGTATTTCCTTAGTTTCTTTTAAGGTCTGTAAAAATTTATCATACTCATAAGTATTTGTTTTATCAAACACATCAAATGCTCCTTATAAAACATTTTTACTTTATTATAGCCTATAAACTGGTTACTTAAAATAGAAAATATTTAAGTTATTATTTTATTCTACTTAAAAAGAGCTCTTGGTTTCACCCAAAAGCTCTTTTTAAGTTCTATAGAATACTTTCTATTATTCCACCGCCAACTACATTGTTTCCATCATAGAATACAACTGATTGACCCTTTGTTATGGCTCTCTGTTTATCCTTAAAGCTAACTTTTACCTTACCATCTTCATAAGGTGAAACAATTGCTTTAGCTGGTTTTGCAGAATATCTCATCTTAGCTGTAACTTCTATTTCTTTATCTAACTTATCAAAAGTTATGAAGTTTAAATCCTTAGCTACTAGATCAGTTTTAAATATATCTTCTTCTGGTCCAAGTACTACTTCATTTGTCATTGGGTTTATATCAGTAACAAATACAGGTCTTCCAAGTGCTATTCCTAGTCCTTTTCTTTGGCCTATTGTATAGTATACAATTCCTTTATGTTCTCCAAGTACATTACCAAATTTATCAACAAATTTACCAGTTTTAACTGTACCAGGTTTAGCTAAAGTTATATAGTTACCATGATTGTTATCACTAACAAAACATATTTCTTGGCTATCTTTCTTATTATGGACAGCCAAACCAATTTCCTTAGCTATTTCTCTTATTTTATCTTTAGTGTATTCTCCACAAGGCATTAATGTGTGCTCAAGTTGGTATTGAGTAAGGTTATATAAAGCGTAGGTTTGATCTTTTCTATCATCATCACTTTTTATAAGATTATATCTACCATTTTCTTTAGCTATTTTTGCATAATGTCCTGTAGCTACATATTCTGCTCCTATTCCTTCTGCTTTTCTTAATAATTCATCAAATTTAAGATATTTATTACAAGCTACACAAGGGTTTGGAGTTTTTCCTTCTAAGTATTCATCTACAAAGTAGTCTATAACTTTTTCTTTAAAACTATCTCTAAAGTTTAGAACGTAAAAAGGAATACCTAGCTTATCTGCCACTCTTCTAGCATCATCTACAGCTGATAGTGAACAGCATCCGCCTTCTCTTTCTTCATATTCCTTATCTTCTTGCCATACTTGCATGGTTACTCCTATAACGTCATAACCTTGTTCTTTTAAGAGGTATGCTGCAACAGAGGAATCAACCCCTCCGCTCATACCTACAACAACTTTCTTTTTCATAAAACCACCTTTATATTATTCATCACCATGAACATGGTCATGAATATCATCATGTTCTTCAAAATCCCAACCTGTTAAATCTAATCCAGCATTTTTTCTATAATCATTTATAGCTTTATGAATAGCTTCCTCTGCTAAAACTGAACAGTGCATTTTAACTGGTGGAAGTCCATCTAAAGCTTCTGCTACTGCTTTATTAGTTAATTCCCAAGCATCTTCTAAAGTTTTTCCTATTATTAGTTCTGTAGCCATTGATGATGATGCAATTGCTGATCCACAACCAAAAGTTTTGAATTTAGCATCTTTTATTACATTATCTTCAACCTTTAAGTATATTTTCATTATATCTCCGCATTTAGCGTTTCCTACTTCTCCAACACCATTTGCGTCTTCGATTTCACCTACGTTTCTAGGATTTCTAAAATGGTCCATTACTTTGTCACTATATATCATATTATTTTTCCCCTTTCTTTAAAAAGTCTTCCCATAGTGGAGACATATTTCTTAATCTTTCTATAATTGGAGGTACTACTTCTAAAACGTAATCTACCTCTTCTTCTGTGTTTCCATCTCCTAAAGACAATCTTAAAGATCCATGAGCCTTTTCATGAGGTAATCCTATAGCTAAAAGTACATGAGATGGATCTAGAGAACCAGACGTACAAGCACTACCTGAAGACGCACAAACACCTTCAAAATCTAATGAAAGAAGTATTGACTCTCCTTCAATAAATTCAAAACCTACGTTAACATTACCAGGTAATCTCTTATCACCTCTTGGTCCGTTTAACTTTGTATGTGGAACTTTTAATAGTCCGTCTATTAACTTCTCTCTAAGAACTTCCATAGCCTTAGTGTGTTCTTCTAGGTTTTCATAAGCAAGTTCCATAGCTTTACCAAGTCCTACAACTCCAGCTATATTTTCTGTTCCTGCTCTTCTTGCTCTTTCTTGACCACCACCGTGGATTAAATTATCTATTCTTACACCTTTTCTTATATAAAGAGCTCCTACTCCCTTAGGACCATAGAATTTATGCCCTGCTAAAGATAGTAGGTCGATGTTCATGTCTTTAACATCTATCTCTAAATTTCCGATTGCTTGAACTGCATCTGTATGGAAAATTATTCTTTTTTCTCTACAGATTTCACCAATCTCTTTTATAGGTTGAATAGTTCCTATTTCATTGTTTGCAAACATTACAGAAACTAATATAGTTGTATCTTTAATTGCATTTACTAAGTCTTCTATTTTTATAAAACCTTCTGAATCAACATCTAGGTAAGTTACTTCAAATCCATTTTTCTCTAACCATTCACAAGTATGTAATACCGCATGGTGCTCTATTTTAGTTGTAATAATATGATTTCCTTTTTTCTTTTGGGCAAATGCTACACCTTTAATGGCCCAGTTATCAGCTTCTGATCCGCCGCCAGTAAAGTATATTTCTGAAGAGTCTGCATTTAAGGGCTTTGCAACTCTTTCTCTTGCCTTATCTATAGCTCTTTTTGTATCTCTGGAAATTCCATAAAAGGATGATGGGTTTCCAAAACTTTGAGTAAAATATGGCATCATTTCTTCTAGAACTTCTGGTTTAACATATGTAGTAGCTGAATAATCCATGTAAACTGTTTTATTCATTGTTATCACTCCTCTTTTCCATTTTTATCAAAGAATTTTTTGTTTTCATACTGTTATAGTCGTCAACAATGTCTTGTAAAGTTACAGACTCCATAACCTCATCAATACTTTCTTTAATTTTTTTCCATAAAAGCCTGGTTGCACAGCAATCTAGGTTGTCGCAGACAACCCCATCAATACACTCTGCTATTTCAACTGGTCCTTCTAAAATCTCCATTATATCAGAAACTTTTATTTCTTTAGGATCTTTGTTTAGTATATATCCTCCTTGGGCACCTCTTATACTTTTTAAAAGCTTTGCTTTTCTAAGTGGTGAAAATAATTGTTCTAAATAATATTCGGATATATTTTGTCTTTCAGATATAGTTTTAATTGATACAGGGTCCAGTCCATAATGTATTGCTAAATCAACCATAGCTTTTACACCATATCTACCCTTAGTAGATAATTTCAAAAAAATCACTCCTTAAAGCCGACTAAAATGATAAACTTTATTTTATAATAATAGCAAATCCGACCTTTACTGTCAACAATGAAAGTATTTACTTGTTATAGAATATTAAACTAGTCCTCGTTAAAGCAAAAATATCTTCAAGAAAATCCTTCCTGAAGATATTTTTTACTCTTTATAGTTTAAACTTATTTATATTTGTTATCATTTCTTCTGACATATCATTAAGAGCTTGTGCTGAGTTTGCAACGTCCTCAGAAGAACTATTCATTTCATCTGAAGATGAGGCTATTTCTTCTGTAGAGGCTGTTACTTCCTCTGATACTGCTGATAAGTCTTCTATTTTATTTAATATAGTATTCTTTTGATTATCTAAATTATTTAATGAAACTGTAGCAGTTTTAATTCTTGGTGTGTTTTCATTTATAGAATCAAAAACTTTCTCAAAAGATTCTGTTATATTACTTATTACATTTATTTGGTTATGTAATTCATTTTCCATTATCTTAGTTGTATCAACAACCATGTTTTTCTCTACACCTATGTCTCTTATTAGTGTATAGATATTTTCTGATGAGGTTTTACTTTGTTCTGCTAGTTTTCTTATTTCTTCTGCTACAACTGCAAATCCTCTACCATGTTCTCCAGCCCTAGCAGCTTCTATTGATGCGTTAAGCGCTAAAAGGTTAGTTTGTTCTGCTACACTATTGATTAGGTTAGTTATCTCACTTATCTTATCTACATTACTACTTAAATTATTAATTTTATTTACTACATCCTTAAACTTTGTTGATACTTCATCAATAGATTTCATAAGTGCTTGTACATATTGTTCGCTACTATTAACTAAGATTTCACTATTTTTTGAATTAGTTTCTATAACTCTTATAGCTGAAACTATTTCATCAAGGTCATTTGAGAAGTCTGATAATATACCATTAATATTCATAATCTCCTCACTTTGTCCCGTTGTTCCCTTGGCTACTTCTTGAATTGAAAAGTTTACGTTAGTTGATGATGCTGACATTTCTTCTGCTGTAGCTGCTAAATTTTCTGATTTTCTGCTTATCTCTTCTGAGTTATTTTTAATAAGTTTTATGGTTTCAGATATATCCCCTACAGTTTTATGCAAGGTATTACTCATAACCCCAAATTCATTTTCACTGTCTGTACTAAAGTCTACTGTAAAATCTCCTGTTGCAAGCTGTTCAATCTTACCTGTCATAGTTTTAGATGCTTTTCTAATAACTGTTATAATAGTGGCTGAAATAAGTAAAAATCCTAATACAGCTAAAGATATAGTTAATATTAAGTTTTTTGCTGTAGCTGCATAAATATCATGACTTTCTTCGTTAAGCTCTGAAGCCTGTTCTATATCATATGTCTTTAAGTTAAATAAAGCTGTTTCTCCATTAGTTGCGTATTCAGAAAGCTTACTATAATCATATTCTGACATAGGTTTTCCTTTAGATAAATCTCCCTCAATTACCGACCAAATATTTTTGTATGAATCGTAATTTTTATTAAATACATCTAATTCCCGCTTCTCTTCTTCATCAAGATTTAAATCTGAATACTCTTTTAAATAATCATTAATTTTGTCATAATGTTTATTTATGGTTTCAATATATTTTTTGTCATATTTTATTATAGTTTTATGAGTTTCTATTCTTATGTTTGCAAACTCACCTCTTATTCCAGCTCCAAGTCCTAAAGGCTCTACTCTTTCAGTATACATCATATCAATATTACTATTTACTTTTTTAACTCCTATGTATCCAAATACTCCAACCCCTACTGTAACTAACACTGCAATTAGAGATAATACTATAAAACTTCTTATAATCGTAATACTTTTAAGTCTAGATTTCAAAATAAACATCTCCTTAATTGATTTTAACTCAATTATATCAAGTTATTATGCTGCAAACAATAACTATTATTTTTTAACTTTTATTACCTTCCAATACTTCTTTATACTTTCTTCATATTTATTATTTTGCTCTTCATAATAAACTCTATCTTTAATATTATCAGGCAAATACTGCTGCTCTATATAATGATTTTCATAATTATGTGGATATTTGTATTCTATTCCTCTTCCTAAAGTTTGTGCTCCAGCATAATGAGCATCTTTTAAATGAAGTGGAATATCATCTATATCCATGGAATCTAAATCACTCATAGCCTTATCAATAGCTAAAATAGCTGAGTTTGATTTAGGTGCAGTTGCTAATAAAATTGTGGCATGAGCTAAAGGTATTCTTGCTTCTGGAAATCCTAACATATTAGCACTATCAACACAGGCCTTCACTATGGATACCCCTTGAGGATATGCAAGCCCTATATCCTCAGCTCCAATAACCATTAATCTTCTACATATAGATACTAAGTCTCCTGCCTTAACTAACCTAGCTAGATAATGAATAGCTGCATTGGGGTCACTTCCCCTTATGGATTTTTGAAAAGCACTTAAGATATCATAATGAGCATCTCCACTAATGTCATAATTAAGTATCTTCTTTTGCACTGAGTCTGCTGCAACTTCTTTATCTATTATTATTTTCCCTTCACTATTAGGATTAGTTGAATAAAGAGCTACTTCTAAACCATTAATAGCTTTTCTTACATCTCCATTAGCAGAATCCGCAAAAAATTCATAACCTTCTAAAGTAACTTCTATATGTACGCCTCTATAATCTTCCTGTGCCAAATCCCTTGCTCTTTTTAAAGCCTCTATAACATCATTTTTCTCTAAAGGCTTAAATTCAAAAATAGTGCTTCTACTTAAAATCGCCTTAAAAATATAATGGAAGGGATTTTCTGTAGTAGACGCTATTAATGTAATTCTTCCATCTTCTATGAACTCTAATAAAGACTGCTGTTGTTTTTTATTAAAGTTCTGAATTTCATCTAAATATAAAACAACTCCATTACTCCCCATAAAGGTATCAAGTTCACTTACAATCTGCTGAATATCCTTTAAAGAAGCATTAGTTGCATTTAACTTATAGAATCTCTTGTTAGAAGTTTCTGCAATAATATTAGCTACGGTAGTTTTCCCAATACCAGGTGGTCCATAGAATATCATATTAGAAATCCTGTTACTTTTAATTATTCTATTTAAAATCTTACCTTCCCCTAAAATGTGCTTCTGTCCAAACACTTCATCTATATTTTTAGGTCTGACCTTATCCGCTAAAGGTTTATACATTCCACTTCCTCATTTCTCTATCTTAAAATCTCCATCTCAAATAAATTCCAATATCCATCTGAGCCTTTTTTAGCTTTTTCTATTAGCTTATGTTTTTTAAATCCTGCTTTTTCATAACACTTAATAGCTCCTATATTATGTTCAAACACACCTAAAGTAATTTTATCGAAGCTAAACTTTTCAAACCCTATTTGGGTAACTTTTTTCAAAACCTCAGTTCCTAAACCATTTCCTCTATATCTTTCATCACCTATTAAAAATCTAGATACTCTTCCCATCTTATTTTCTTTATCTCTTTCAGCAAGTTCAACAGTACCTATAATTTCATTACTATCATTCCATATAATCTTGTACATATCATGCACACTATTTTTAATATTATTATAATAATGCTCTTTAATTTGCTAAAGAGTTAATGGATACTTGTAAGATTCTCCTGCCCATTGCAATAAAAAATCTGATGTTTTATCTAAATTCCATTCAATAACTTTATTAAAATCCTCTTCTTCTATTAATTCAATTCTTATCATAAATTATCACCTCTATACTTAAATTTCTAAATCCACTCTTCCTTTAATAATCTATATTCTACTCTATCATAAAGCCTTGAATTTAATAAAACATGTTTCTTAAATTCGCCTTCTTTAATCATTCCAATACTTTTCATAACTTTTTCTGAAGCAGTATTTTCTTTTAAACAACCAGTCTCAACCTTAATAACATCACCTTGCTTAAAGGCATAATTAATAACTTCTTTCGCTGCCTCAGATGTAAACCCCTTTCCCCAATACTCTTGCAATATGAAGTATCCTAAATTCACAACTTTTCCTTCTGGAGAATCTAATAAAACTGTATACCCTATCTCCCCTATATATTCATTACTATCTTTTAATACAATCCCAAAATAATATTTTGTTCTGTTTTTAAGCTTACTTTCCTTTATTGCTTCATAAAGATTTTCCATAGACTCATCCAAACTGTTTGTTTTTATTTCAGGTAAATAATACATAACCTTCTCATCTGAAATAAGTTTATGTAATGAATGTATATCTTCTTCTATATGATCCCTTATAATTAATCTCTCTGTTTCTAATTTTATCATATTAGCTTCCTTTCTTTATATTCACTTCTTGATATACTAAATATATACTGTTCAGCACCAAATCTATAAATTGATTCTTCTATTCTCATGCCAAGCTTTGTTAATAAGTTACATGAAGCTTTATTTACTTTTTGAGTTTCAGCAACTAATTTATTTAAGTTTAATTCTTTAAAGGCATAATCCATAAGTTTTTTAATAACTTCATTTCCATATCCTTGTCCCCAAAATTCACTCACAAACTGATAGGAAATTTCCGTACTTACTCCATCATGGTGTTTATCAAGTGAAACTAATCCAACTAGTTCATCTGTAGTGTTATTTCTAACTGTTAGGTAAATTGACTCTTCATTGGCATTTAACATCTCTTCAAAAATATTGTTATATCGTTCTTCCGTTACAGTGCCACCAAGAAACTCTCTTACCTTATCATCAAAATACAACTTCTTTATATCTTTATAATCATTTTTATTTATCTTACTCATAACACATCTATCTGTATTTAACATATAAGACACCTTTCATAATAAATTTATTATATTTGAGAGATACATCTTAAACTCTATTAAATTTATTATACCTTATTTATCTGATGTCTAGCCACTGTAACGTTCCCATCTGAAGCTAAGTTTCACTTTATCCAAAAGTTTAACCCCCAAAAGCATAAGGCTTTTGGGGGTTGTTTACTAAGATGATTAACTGAATAATGTTCTATCACTTAATCCATCTTTAATATGCACTTTTTCAAATAAATTGATAAGTTTATCTGTATCTAGTGAAGCTTTTTCTTCTCCGCTAACATCAATTACAATTTTTCCTTCATGCATCATTATAAGTCTGTTTCCTGATGTGATTGCATGGTTTAAGTTGTGAGTAACCATAAGTGTTGTGATTTTTCTTTCTTTAACAATCTCTCTGGTTATCTCCATTATTTTCTCTGATGTTTTAGGGTCTAATGCAGCTGTATGTTCATCTAATAATAACAGTTTTGGATTAGACATAACTGACATCATTAAGGTTAAAGCCTGTCTTTGACCACCTGATAATAACCCTACTTTTGTGTAAAGTTTATCTTCAAGTCCTAAGTTAACTTTTTTAAGTAATTCTTTATAATGATCTATTCTGCTTTTATCAACTGCAAATGTTAATCCAAACTTTTTCCCTTTATTATCTGCTAGAGATAAGTTTTCTAATATAGTCATGTTAGGTGATACACCCATTGAAGGACTTTGATATACTCTTCCAATGATTTTAGATCTTTTATATTCAGGCATATCAATCATTTCTGTATCATCTATAAATATTGAACCATAATCTCCTGAAAGACTTCCACCTACTAGATTTAATAAAGTACTTTTTCCTGCTCCATTAGAACCTATTATGGATACAAAGTCTCCAGTTTTTACTTCTATTTCAAATTCATCGAATACTCTATGCTCATTTACAGTGTTTTCATTAAAAACCTTACACAGTCCCTTTACTTTCAGCATTAGCTAAAACACCACCCTTCATAACTTTTTTTCTCTTAAATATACCGCCTTTATTATTTGCAGCTAAAGCAATAATAACTATTATAGCAGTTATAAGTTTTAAATCATTAGGTGATAAGCCAAGCTGAAGCGCTATTGCAACTACGGCTTTATATATTATTGCACCAAATATAGCTAAACTTGTAGCTTTTACAAAACTCATCTTTTGGAATACTGAAACTCCTATAATTACTGATGCAAGCCCCATAACTACAACACCTGTTCCCATACCAACGTCTGCGAAACCTTGATATTGAGCTGTTAATCCTCCTGCTAATGCAACTAATCCATTAGATATCATAAGAGCCATTATTTTAACATTATCTTTATTTATTCCAAGTGAGGTAACTACTTGTTCATTATCTCCTGTTGCAATTAATAAAAATCCTCTTTTTGTTTTTAAGAATAAGTCCATAATTATTTTAGCAACTATTACAAATGCTAAGATAATTATTATTGGTGAAAGTCTTAATTCTCCAACATTTAATTCGAAAGACTTAAATATGTTCCCAAAGTTAAATAGTGGAGAGTTGGATTTACCCATAATTCTTAAATTTATGGAATATAGTCCAATCATAACTAAAATTCCTGACATTAAACTGTCTATTTTTAATTTTACATGTAATAATCCTGTTATACATCCTGCTACTGCCCCTGCTGCCAAAGATACAAATACAGATAAGATAGGATTCACCCCATTAGCTAAAAGTGCTGCACATACTGCAGCACCTAATGGGAATGTTCCATCCACTGAAAGATCTGGGAAATCTAATATCTTATAGGTTATATATACGCCAATAGATACTAAGGCAAATAGCAAGCCTTGTTCTAAAACATTTAACACTAAAGACATTAATTAACCCCTCCTGTAACTTTTTCAGCACTCTTTTCTATATCAGCTGGTATAGTTATTCCAAGTTTTTTAGCAACATCAGTGTTTATAGTAGTTTGTAAATCTGTTTGGAATCCTACTGGAATTTCTGATGGTTTTTTACCGTTTAAGATTTCAGCTGCTTGATATCCAGCTTCTTTTCCTAATTTATAGTAGTCAATACCTGCTGTTATTAATCCACCTTTTGCTACTATAGCAGATTCTGCTCCAAATATAGGTACATTTTTTTCTAATGCTCTTTTACCTACTAAATCATAAGCTGCTGCTACATTGTTATCTGTAGGAGTGTATAATACGTCTATTGAACCTAATATTGAGTTTAAACTTTGATCTATATCATTGCTAGTTGCTGCACCAGCTTCTTTAACTTGTAATCCTAGTTTTGCAGCTTCTTCTTTAAGTGCTTTAACTTGCACCCCAGAGTTTGCTTCAGAAGTAGTATATATTACTCCAATAGTTTTTGCATTAGGTAATACTTTTTGTAATACCTTTAATTGATCTGCTATTGAAACATTATCAGAAGTTCCTGTAACGTTAGTTCCTGTACTCTTTACATCCTTAACTATTCCTGCAACTACTGGATCTGTAACTGCTGTAAATACTATTGGAATGTCCTTTGTAGCGTTATAAGCTGATTGAGCACTAGGTGTTGCAATTGCTAAAACTAAATCTTTTTTATTACTAACAAATCCTTGAGCTATTGTTTGAGTTGTTGCAATGTCCCCTTGGGCATTTTGATAATCTACTTCTAGATTTTTGCCTTCCTCAAATCCTTTTTCCTTAAGTCCATCAATGAATCCTTTTCTTGCAGAATCCAATGCTGGATGCTCAACTATTTGTGAAATACCAATTTTTTTCTTGTCCCCCTCTTTTTTAGCACAAGCTACAAAAGAACTTACCGCAACTAAAGCGCATAAAATCAAGGCAACTTTCTTCTTCCCTACCATACTGCCATCTCCTTCTTAAATTATAAAAAATTATTAATTTATTTCTAATATTTATCAATAATATCCTACATTTACTACTAACAACTTAATTAATTCACTCATTTATTGATAAAATATTATTTTTAATAATATCATAATAATATTAAAAAGTAAATATTTATTTTGTTATAGCTCTATGCCCAATCCCAATGACTATCTCATTTAAGTGAAGTAAACCAATACTTAAAAATATGCAAACGCTTAAATGTTCACCCGAAACTGCTATACCTATTTTTCCCCCAACGTTTTGACCACTTGCTCTATTTGCAACTTGCATAATTGCATCTCTGCAAGCTCCAATAACAGCTCCTTCGTGAATATGTTCTTCACGTATAAGTCCACACCTTTTAGATGCAACCAAAGTTCTTTCTAAAATCTTTTGTATAGAATTGTTTATATTTCCACCTATATCTACAGCTGCAGTATTTGCTCCCAATGCCCCAAATTCATCTCTTAATTTATGTTCCTCTTCTCTTGAAGAAATAGCCATCCTTGTTGCTATTTTTGCCACCTGAACACTATCCATATTATATATCCTCTTTTCTATAATTAAGTGAAACTTAGCTTCAGAGGGAATTTTCATCTTCCACTGAAGGTTAGTTGAACTTATCTAGGGTCGTGCCACTGTTATCTCCCATTAGTCAGATGGGAGTGTTACAGTGGCTAGACATCAGATAAATACATTTTTATTATACCCTACATAATGATATTAAAAAAGAAGATGAGTAAAAACTCACCTTCTAATCAAGCTCACAATGATTTAATACACCTTTTGCAAACTGCATAATAACTAGAGAAACTAACATGTTCCATATGATAAATGAAAAATATATTGCATATTGTCCTAAAAACTCTAACTTCATTGATATTATAATAGAAGCTATAATTCCTGGAAGAACGTAGACAAATATACTTATAAACATCAAAAATCCTTTTAAAGCATTAGATGCAATTCTTCCAAACAATCTGTAATTTAGTACCCCGCCATATATGAAGACAAATCCAAAGGAAACATACACTATTATAGCCAAAACTATAGTAAGTGGATTTGATTTAGTTAATATTCCTGCAACTAAAAAACTTAAACTTCCATCAACTAAAAATTTTAAGGCTGATGATAAGGTTCCCCAGAAAATCTTACTTTCTTGTGAGTCTGGTATAAGGAATATATATGGTTTTGCCATTTCTTGATGTATCTTGTTTCCAAAAGAAGCTAAACCTGAAATATATATATATCCATAAAGTAGTGGTAATATATCATTTATAGGTACAAACTTACCGTATATAACAGCTGCTGAAACCATTAATAAGGTAAATAAATTTAAAATACCAAAACCTGTTTTTCTATACTCAAGAATGTGTTTATAAAATATTGTTTTTCCATAATTGGCATTGTAATTATAAGTTATTTTTCTTGTTTTTAATTTTCTATTATTTAAATTGAACTCTTTAGGATTAATCTGTTTAGTCTTTAACTTTAAAACATCTTCCTTAAGCTCTGCCCCTTGAATTACATCCTCATAATAATCTAGGTTCATATTATAAAGAATTGCTGCAAGTATTCCTATAACAAGTATGTTTAAAAGTGCATATACAAAAAATATTCCATCAACATTTGTTATTGCTTTATTAAACATTGCTTTGTACCAGCCTATCAAAGGGATGTAATCAATGTTTTTACTTGAAAACATATTAACAAAGGTGTTAAATAAATCATCCTTATTTTGAAATAACTTTAATGCTGGAAATAATAAAGTTAAAGCAGCTGCCCCTTTAAATACTATATTAAATATTTTATTAAGGTATGGTTTTGTAGAACATAGGCTGTATATGAATATTGATATTATTGATAGGGTAACAAAAAATAAACCCAATATTAATATTATAAGAAATATCCCCATACTGCTTAAGCCTAAATTAATCTTTAAATTCGGTATTTGATACAGAAAAACTAATAAAAATACTCCAGCTGACGAAATACTTTTTATGAATTCATATATCAATAGATTTTGTGGTTTTATTGGAGATGTAAAAGCCATATTTACATCACTCATAAAAAATTGGGTACTTCTTTTTCCTATGGACATTATTAATGAAGAAAAAAAGAAAAATAATATTCCTAAGGTAAAAAACGAAGTTATATATTGTGGTGGAATGTTTTTGTCAAAGATATTTTTATCCTTTGACATTGTTGCAAGCATAAAAACTACCATTCCTATGATAAATACAAAGGGAATTAATTTAGAAGGTTGTTTTTTTAAGTTCTTTATGAAGTTTATTATACTTCTTCTTATTAGATAAAATAATGCTCCCATCTAATTTTCCTCCGTAAATTCAAAGAATATTTCTTCTAAGTTATCTCCAGATTCATTAAATTCTCCCTTTGTTTTTGATAAAATAATTTCCCCTTCTTTCATTATAAGTATTCTATCCCATAGATCTTGCACACTATCTAAAAGATGGGTACTTATTATGATTGCTGCTCCTGATTCCTTTAGTTTTGCAAAATAGTTCTTAAGTTCCTTAATTGCTTTAGGATCTAACCCTATCATAGGTTCATCAAAAAGGATTAATTTAGGATTAGTTATAAGTCCACATATAATACTTACTTTTTGCTGCATACCTTTTGATAATTCTTGTCCTAGTTTAGTTCTTTTGTCAACCATATCAAAGGTCTTTAACAGCTCTTCTGCTTTTTCTTTATAATCGTTAAGCCCATAGGCTTTTGCTATGAAGTGAATATGTTCATCTACTGTAAGTAATGGATACATGGCTGGCATTTCAGGAACATAGTTAAATAACCTTTTCCCCTCAATACTCTTATTATGTTTTCCACCTATCTTTATTTCCCCTTCATATTTTAATAACCCTGCTATGGATTTTATTATTGTTGACTTTCCAGCTCCATTTGGCCCTACTAAAACAGCTATTTCTCCTTCTTCTACCTTAAAGCTTATATCTTTTACTGCTTTAAATTTCCCATAACTTTTTGTTATATTATTAACTTCTAACATAATTCCCTCCTAATTCAATACCAACTGTTCTATATTTTTCTATATATTTACTTTATATTTTATCATAATCTTTGTCTAAAAATCTACAATTCTATTTACAAATCCTAATTACCACTATATACTGGTGTATATACAGAAGTTTAGGAGGATTATATGATGCAAAGAAATGTTACTAAAATGATTTATGCCGCACTTTTAACTGCTATATCAATTATTATTCCGCTTTATTTTGGATTTTTAAAGGTCGTTATTGGACCTTTTACAGCTACTATAGCTTCCCATGTTCCATTATTCATTGCTATGGTAATAAGTCCTGGCGTTGCAATAGCTGTAGGTGTTGGTTCTGCTATTGGTTTTACAATAACTTCTCCAGCCTTCGTAGCTGCAAGAGCTGCAATGCATACTGTGGTTGGTGGTGTTGGAGGTTATCTTATTAATAAAGGAGTTCCATTTAAATACGTAGTGCTTATAACTGCTCCAATCCATGCTATACTAGAAGCATTAGTTGTAATTCCATTTGGATACAATTTAAGCACAGCCTTGATTGTTGTAGGTATAGGAACTTTTGTACATCATTTTGTAGATGGAACAATATCCTTTGGATTAATCAAAGCATTATCTAAAAATGTTAATTTAAACTTTGATAAAGAAACTAAAAAAGTTGCATAATATAAAAAGCCATGGTTAATAAAATCCATGGCTTTTATTGTGTTTATTTTTATGATATACTCTAGAAGAAATTTTATTTAGCGAGGTATACAAATGGTATATATCATACTTGTAGCACTTATACTTTTCGACTTATATGGTGTTTATACAAATAAAAAAAATAAAAGTAACTTTATAAAACTTACTCTTATTCCACTTATCTTAATAATTTTATTGTTTGGAGCCTATGATTTGGGATACATAAACTACACTACATCATTTATTTTATTTATTCCTATTGCTCTATATTACTTTATTATATCAGGTGGAATTCCTTTTATTAAGAAAAAATAGAACTGGAAATTAATCCAGTTCTATTTTTATATATTAATAAAAGTTGCCCATATCCCTAAACTTTTTATATCTTCTACTTAAAAGTTCTTCTTTATCTAAAGCCATAAGTTCAGTCAATTCAGATAAAATCCTCTTTTTTATTCTCCAAGCAATTTTATCTGGATTTAGATGGGCTCCACCTAAAGGTTCTCTTATAACTTTATCTATTATTCCATTTCTTAATAAATCTTGTGCAGTTATTCCCATTACTTCTGCAGCCTCTTTAGCTCTTGAAGGATCTTTCCATAATATAGATGCAAAGCCTTCTGGTGTAAGTATCGAATATATGGCATGCTCTAACATCAAAATACTGTCACCAATACCTAAAGCTAAAGCTCCACCACTTCCACCTTCTCCTATAAATATTGATATTATAGGAACAGTTAATGAGAACATCTCTTTTAAATTTTGAGCTATGGCATGCCCTTGTCCTCTCTCCTCAGCTCCCATACCTGGATAAGCCCCTGGAGTATCAACTAGACATATAATGGGTCTATTAAACTTCTCAGCTTGCTTCATGAGCCTTAGAGACTTTCTATACCCTTCTGGATTTGGCATACCAAAGTTTCTTTCAATATTTTCTTTAGCATTATTTCCCTTAACTATGCCAATAATAGTTACTGGTATACCCTCTATTTTAGCTATACCACCAACTACAGACTTATCATCCCCAAAGGCTCTATCTCCATGAAGTTCAAAAAAATCTTCACATATATGATTTATATAAAATAAAGCATTCGGTCTATCTTGTTTTCTAGAAATACTAACCTTTTCCCATGCGGAAAATTTCTTGATAGATTCTCTATTCATTATTATTCACCCCATGAAGAATTAATAATTTATAAATAGTATCCTTCATACTCTTTCTATTAACTATATTGTCTATAAATCCTTTTTCTAATAGAAACTCAGCTTTTTGAAAATTATCAGGAAGTTTTTGATTTATTGTTCCTTCTATTACTCTTCTACCTGCAAAACCTATAAGAGCTCCTGGTTCGCTTAAAATTATATCGCCTTCCATTGCAAAAGAAGCCGTAACCCCTCCTGTTGTCGGATCGGTAAGCACAGTTATATAAGGTAATCCTGTTTTGTTGTAAAGATTTATAGCTCCACTGATTTTGGCCATCTGCATTAAAGAAAATATTCCTTCCTGCATTCTAGCTCCACCAGAAGTAGTAAATATTATTAATGGAAGTTTTTTATCTGTAGCTTCTTCAATTAGTCTTGTAATTTTTTCACCTACAACTGTTCCCATACTTCCCATCATGAAAGCAGAGTTCATAATTGCTATAGCTGCTTCTATTCCATTAATTTTACCTACTCCAGTTATTACAGCATCAGCTTCTCCTGTATCACTTTCAGACTTTGATAACTTTTCTTTGTATCCTTTAAATTTTAGTGGATCAACACTTCTAATATCTACTAAACTCTCTTTAAAACTATCTTCATCTACAATTAGATTTAATCTAGTTCTTGCATTTATTCTAAAATGATAATTACATTTTGTACAAACCCAATGATTATTTTCTACATCTTCCTTATAAAGAATCTCTCCACATTCGTTACATTTACGCCACATTCCATCAGGTATTATTGGCTTTTCATGATTTTCTTCTATTTTATCTCCTTTTATTGCTTCAGCAGATAAAGTTATATAAGTTCTCTTTTTTAATAAATCTCTTAGTGTCATTCAATCACCAACTTATCTTTTAAGAATGAAGTATTAAAATCTCCTCTTACAAAGTCTTCGTGTTCTAATATATCGAATTGAAAATCTATATTCGTAGTAACTCCGCCTATAGCAAATTCACCTAAAGCTCTTTTCATCTTCATTATAGCTTCTTCTCTATTTCTACCATGAACTATAAGCTTTCCTATCATTGAATCATAAATATGAGGAATTGTATATCCTTGATATATAGCTGAATCTATTCTAACTCCAAAACCGCCTGGAACAATAACCTCTTCTATTTTTCCTGGACAAGGTCTAAAGCCAAATCTAGGATCTTCTGCATTTATTCTGCACTCTATAGCATGCCCACTTATAGTTACATCCTCTTGAGTTATTTCTAATGGTATTCCAGCAGCAATTTTTATCTGCTCTTTTACTATATCTATTCCCGTTACCATTTCAGTAATAGGATGTTCAACCTGAATTCTAGTATTCATTTCCATGAAATAATAATTTCTATTTTTATCTACTAAAAATTCTATAGTTCCAGCATTTTTATAATTAACAGCTTCCGCTGCTTTTATAGCAATGTCACCCATTTCTTTTCTCAAAGCTTCATCTAAGATTAATGATGGTGCCTCTTCAATAACTTTTTGATTTTTTCTTTGAATTGAGCAGTCTCTTTCACCTAAATGAATTATATTTCCATGTTCATCTGCTAATATTTGAAACTCTATATGTTTAGGTTCTTGAATGAATTTTTCTATATATAAAGTATCATCTCCAAAACAATTCATGGCTTCAGCCTTTGCAGTAGAATATCCCTTTAAAAATTCATCATTATTAAAAGCTATTCTAATTCCTTTTCCTCCGCCACCAGCAGCTGCTTTAATCATAACAGGGAATCCTATTTCTCTAGCTATCTCTAAAGCTTGTTCTTCACTTTCTATAATTCCTTCATATCCTGGAGCTATAGGTACTCCTGCCTCTCTCATGGTTTCTCTTGCCTTAGCCTTATTCCCCATAAGATCAATAGACTCATAGTCAGGTCCTATAAACTTGATATTACATTCACTGCACATCTTAGCGAACTTAGAATTTTCTGATAAAAATCCAAAGCCTGGATGTATAGCTTCTGCACCAGTAAGTACACATGCACTTAATATATTCTGTATATTTAAATAACTACCTTTAGCAGGGCCTTTACCTATACATACAGCTTCATCAGCTAATTGAGTGTGAAGAGCTTCTCTATCAGCCTCAGAGTATACTGCTACTGTTTTTATTCCAAGTTCTCTACAAGCTCTAATTACTCTGACTGCTATTTCTCCTCTGTTAGCTATTAATATCTTCTTAAACATATAATCACCTATCCTATTGCAAATAGAATTTCTCCTTGGCAAGCTATTTGCCCATCAACTCTTGCAGTTCCTTTACCTATTCCTATAGGTCCTTTAACCTTTATTATTTCTATCTCAAGATCAAGTCTATCTCCTGGAAGAACTTTTTTCTTAAATCTTGCTTTATCTATTCCAGCAAGAAAAGCAGTTTTACCTTTAAATTCTTCTTTACTTAAAATAGAAACCGCTCCTAATTGAGCTAAAGCTTCTACTATTAATACTCCAGGCATAACTGGCATATCAGGAAAATGTCCTTGAAAAAACTCTTCATTTATAGTTAAGTTCTTAAATCCTTTTGCATAAACTCCTGGATTTACTTCTTCTACTCTATCTAAAAGTAAAAATGGATATCTATGAGGAATGATCTTTCTTATTTCATTAACATCTAACATCTTATGCTCTCCTTATCTTAAATAATGGCTGACCATACTCTACCATGCTTTCGCTTTCAACCATTACTTCAACTATTTCTCCATTTATTTCACTTTCGATTTCATTCATAAGCTTCATAGCTTCTATAATACATAAAACATCACCTTGTTTTACTTTCTTACCTTCATGAACGTAAGGATCTTTATCTGGAGATGAAGAACCATAGAAAGTTCCTACTATAGGAGACTTAACTATAAACAAGTTTTCATCTTTTATTTCTTCTTTAATTTCAACCTTTGCTTCTTGAACACTTATTGTATTATTTACAACACTTTCTTTTTGCGAAGCTGGTTCTTTATTAACAAGTTCTTTTACTTCTGAGCTTCTAGTTTGAGATTTATCCATCTTTAATGAAAAATCTCCTTGCTTTAACTCAAACAAAGCTAAATCTGATTCATCTATCATCTTAATAAGTTCTTTTACTTCTTCTATATTCATATTAAAAAACTCCTAACTCCACTTTTTAATAACTAAAGTAGCATTATGCCCACCAAATCCTAGAGAATTAGATAATGTGTATTCAACATTTTTTTCTTTCCCTACGTTAGGTACATAATCTAAGTCACATTCTTCATCTTTTTCTTTATAACCTATGGTTGGAGGTATAAATCCTTCTTCCATAGTCTTTAAGCACACAATTGCTTCTACTGCTCCTGCAGCTCCTAAAAGATGTCCTGTCATAGATTTAGTTGAAGAAACAGCTACATCATAAGCCTTCTCTCCAAAAAGATTCTTAATTGCTAATGTTTCAAACTTATCATTATAAGGTGTTGAAGTTCCATGAGCATTTATATACCCTATATCTTCTGGTTTTATTCCTGCTTCATCTATAGCTAACTTCATAGCCTTCTTTGCACCTTCACCATTTGGTGCTGGAGATGTAATATGGTATGCATCACAGTTAGAACCATAACCTACTATTTCACCATATATTTTAGCTCCTCTTTTTTGTGCATGTTCAAGGCTTTCAATTATAAGTATACCAGCCCCTTCTCCTATAACAAAACCGCTTCTATCTTTGTCAAATGGGATTGATGCTCTATTAACATCATTTAAGCTATTTAATGCCTTCATATTTGTAAAACCAGACACTCCTGATTTTGTAATAGGGGCTTCTGTTCCACCTGCTATTATTATATCACTATATCCATGTTTAATGTTTCTATAAGCTTCACCTATAGAATTAGTTCCTGAAGCACAAGCAGTTACAACAGATGTACATATACCTTGAGCTCCATATTTTATAGCAACATTTCCAGCTGCAATATTACTTATTGCCATAGGAATATATAGTGGAGAAACTCTTTTAGGTCCTTTTTCAAAAAGCTTAAAGAATTCTGTCTCCATAGTATTATATCCACCTATACCAGAACCTATAATAACTCCTAATCTATCTCTATCAACTTTTTCTAAATCTAAATCAGCATCTTTTATAGCTTCATCTGAAGCTACTAATGCAAATTGAGAAAATCTATCCATTCTTCTTGCTTCTTTTTTATCTATTACTCCATCAGTTGTAAAGTCTTTAACTTCAGCAGCAATTTTAACTTCAAATTCAGTAGTGTCAAAAGCTTTTATAAAATCTACACCATTAACACCATTTTTACAGTTATTCCAAAAGTCATTTACATTATTGCCTATAGGAGTCACAGCTCCCATTCCCGTTATAACTACTCTATTTTCCATCATTTTCTCTCCTTACATTACCATTCCGCCATCAACATTTAGAACCTGGCCAGTTATATATTGACTTTCTTCTGACATTAAAAATGCTACTGCATTAGCTACATCTTCTGCTTTTCCTAGTTTTTTTAGTGGAATATTTTTAAGAATGTCTTCTTTATATTTATCCGCTAAAACTTCTGTCATATCACTTTCAATAAATCCAGGAGCTATAGCATTTACAGTTATTCCTCTAGCCCCTATTTCTCTAGCTAAAGATTTAGTTACTCCTAATATCCCTGCTTTAGATGCTGCATAATTTATTTGTCCTACATTTCCTATTAATCCTATTACAGAGGAAATATTAACTATTCTTCCTTGTCTTGCTTTTATTAGATGTGGTGTTGCAGCTTTACAGCAGTTAAATGTTCCCTTTAAGTTAGTGTTTATAACTGCATCAAAGTCTTCTTCTTTCATTCTAAGTATTAGAGTATCCTTTGTTATTCCTGCATTATTAACTACTCCATATATGCTGCCATATATGTTTTTAGTTTCGCTTATTAGGTTTTCAGCATCTTCATATTTAGATACATCAGCTTTAACCATAGATGCTTCTCCACCTAATTCTTTTATCTCAGCTACTACTTCAGAAGCTTCTTTTTCATTACTTCTATAGTTAACAATAACATTAGCACCTATTTTACCTAGTTTTAAAGCTATAGCTTTACCTATTCCTCTATTAGCTCCAGTTACTATTATAGTTTTACCCTTTAACATATATTAAATCTCCTTTAATCCTGCAATAGTTTTTTGAAGACTCTCTAAATTTTCAACATTAAATGTTTTAACATTTCTATCTATTTTTCTTAAGAATGAACTTAGAGTCTTACCAGGTCCAATCTCAATAAATATATTAAAACCATCAGCTATCATATTCTTCATGGTTTCTTCCCATCTAACTGAACTCATCAACTGTTTTCTTAAAACTTCATTTATATTTTCACCTTGTTCATAAGGTGTTGCTGTCAAATTCTTATAGGTTTTTATCTTAGTTTCATTAACCTCTATATTTTTTAATTCTTCATATAATTTATCTCCAGCTCCCTTTAGCATTGAGCTGTGAAAAGGTGCAGATACTGGTAGTGGCATAGCTCTTCCACCAAGTTCTTTAATAATATTTACAGCTTCATCTATTGGCTTCTTTTCACCAGATAAAACTATCTGTCCTGGACAGTTATAATTAGCTACTTCTATAATTCCGTTATGTTTAACTTTATCTATTACTTCATTTATTACTTCTTCTTTTAAGTTTAGTACAGCTAACATTCCACCTATACCTATAGGAACTTCATCCTGCATAAATCTTCCTCTTTTTTTCACAAGTGGTATAGCATCTTCTAGTTTTAAACTTCCACTATAAACTAAAGCAGAGTATTCTCCTAAACTTAAACCTGCAGCACCTTCAGCTTTTATACCTTCTTCTTCAAGTGCTTTTAAAGTTGCTAAAGTAGTAGTTAATATTGCAGGTTGAGTATTTTCTGTTTTATTTAATTCTTCTTTACTTCCACTAAAACAAAGTTCCTTGATATCAAAATCTAAAAGTTCATTTGCTTTATCAAAAACCTCCATAGAAACAGGATATTTTTCAGCGATGTCTTTTCCCATTCCTGAATATTGTGCTCCTTGACCTACAAATAAAAAAGCTATTTTGTTCATTCTTATCCTCCTATTGAATAAGTCAGATATTAACTATCTGACTTTAAGGGTAATTGTTCTTATGCTATTTTCTCATTAACATATTGTACTGCGTCACTTACGCTTTTTATGTTTTCAGCATTTTCTAGTTGAATTCCAAACTCTTCTTCTAATTCTATGATTACTTGGAATAAATCTAATGAATCTGCTCCTAAATCTTCGAAAGTTGTTTCCATTGTAACTTTCTCTTCTTCGATTCCTAATTGTTCAGCTATTATAGTTTTTATTTTTTCAAATACCATTTTAATATCCTCCTAAAATTTAAGTGTATTTTACCAATTTATAATTAAGGCACCAGAGGTTAAGCCAGCGCCGAAACCTACTAAAATAATCTTTTGACCTTTTTTAAGTAATCCCTTGCTATCCATTTCATTTAAAGCTAATGGTATAGAGGCTGATGAAGTATTTCCATACCTATCTAAGTTAATATAGAACTTTTCTAAAGGAAGCTCTAATTTTTTAGCTACAAAATCTATTATCCTAACATTTGCTTGGTGTGGAACTATGTGATCAATATCATTTAAAGTTAATCCTGATTTTTCAAGAACATTATTGATGTTTTCAACCATAACTCCTGTTGCAAATTTGAATACTTCTCTTCCATTCATTGATAAAGTCTTTTTCTTTTTTTCTTCAATCTTTGAAAATGGTGAAGCTACATCTAATGCTCCAGCAGTTAAGTGCATCCACTTATCTCCTTTAGAACTTGTAACTCCTGAAACTAAGCCTTGTTCTTCTGATGCAGAAAGTATTGCAGCACCTGCCCCATCTCCAAACAATACTGCTGTAGTTCTATCTTCCCAATCAACAAGCTTTGATAGAACCTCTGATCCTATTACTAAGGCTTTTTTATAATTACCTGTTTTTATTAAAGCATCTGCTGTTATTAATCCATATACAAATCCTGAACAAGCAGCATTTAAATCAAAAGCAGTTGCATTTACAGCTTTAAGTTTATCTTGAACTAAACAAGCTACGGATGGACAAAATGCATCAGGCGATACTGTTGCTACTATTATTAAGTCTAAATCCTCCGCTTTAACACCAGACTTTTCTAGTGCTATGTTAGCTGCATTATAAGCTAAGTCAGAACAATCTTCTGTTTCGGAAATCCTTCTTTCTTTAATTCCAGTTCTACTGATTATCCATTCATCTGATGTATCCATTATCTTGCTTAAATCTTCATTTATAACTACATTAGAGGGTGCATATCCCCCTATTGAAAGCATCTTACTGTATAACATAAAGATCTCCTTTTATTAAAAATTATTTTTCTCCTTAAAAAAGGTAGCTAACTGATTAAGAGATTCTATTAGAATTTCCTCATGTGCTGGGTCTAAACCCTTAACCACATCTTTAATCATATCGCTATGAAACTTTTCATGAAGCCTATAGGCAAGCTTTCCTTTTTTGGTTAATTGAACTTGAACTACTCTTCTATCTTCTTCAATTCTCTGTCTATCTACATACCCTTTTTTTATTAACTTATTTATAGCTGTAGTAAGTGTACCTAAAGTTATCTTTAAATCTCCAGCTACCTCTGACATGTTTCTAGGTTTATACATTCCAATAGCTTCTATAGTATGTATTTCTGTTACTGACAGATCATTTAAAGGACCTGTTCTTAAAGTTTTCTGTTCAATTAGTAGTATGTCATTAAATATATGTACTAAAAGCTCGTTTATCACACGCTCTTTATAATCCATTAACCCCTCTCCTTTGTTAATTAAGAAAGTCTTCTTATTTATTCCTCATGTATACTTTGACAATCAAAGCACTTATTTTGATAATCAAAATATACTATAGTTAAAATACTTTGTCAACTGAAAAGATAATAATTTACCAAGTATTGAAAATTTGTTAACTTTTATTATTAATGTTCAATATAAAAAAAATGAGCCCCTTAAGGGCTCAAAAATAATAACTACTATTAGTTCTATATTAAAATCTTCTATCTCTTATTACATCTCTCAAATCTCTTGGCATTAATTCCTGATGAGTAAAATTAAAATTCTTTACAATCTTTTTTATAAATTCTTTTACTTTAATCATAATCCCATCTCCTTTTGAATAGTGCTCTCATATTCTTTATACTATTATCATATGGTGAAGTCAATGAATTAAAGCACCAAAATATGTGAAAGTTTTTAAGGATTTAATAAAATAACTCTTATAATTTTCTAGTTAATTGTATACATTGTCAACAAATCTCTAATATTTTTATTAATTTACTACCATGCTTTTTTGTCACCTATTTTAATCCTTTTACAAAACAAAAAAGTGTTGCTGTAAATTATTACGCAACACTTTTTTAAACTTAAAATGTATGTTTATATTTCCCCAATATCATTTCTATAATACATTCCCTCAAATTTAACTGATTGAATTTTATTATACGCTTCTTTTTTTGCAAGTTCTGGTGTTTCTGCTATTCCTACTACGGATAAAACTCTTCCTCCAGATGTAACTAAATTTCCATCCTGAATTTTTCCCCCAGCTACAAATACATTATTTTTCACTTCTTCATTTATAGTTATAATTTTTCCTTTTTCATAGTCTCCTGGATAACCTTTTGAAGCTAAAACCACATTTACACAAGTTCCATTAGTCCACTCTATAGGAAAGCTTTCTAATCTATCCTCTAAAGATGCTTCTATAAGCTCTAGTAAATCACTTTCCATTAATGATAAAAGACTTTGAGTTTCAGGGTCTCCCATTCTTACATTGTATTCTAGAAGTTCCACACCCTTTTTAGTTATCATTATCCCAAAAAAGATTATTCCTCTATAATCAAATCTTTCTTCTTTGATTCCAGTTAAAGTAGGTATTAAAATATTATCATTAAAATCTTTTAATACTTCCTCAGTTACAAATGGATTTGGAGCTATAACTCCCATACCACCAGTGTTAGGTCCTTTTCCGCCATCAAAAATCTGCTTATGATCCTTTGCTGAGATAAACGGAACTATGGTATTTCCATCTACTATAGATATAATTGAAGCTTCTACCCCCTCTAGAAAATCCTCAATTATTATTTTTTTGCCTGCTCCATTAAATATATCATCAACCATAAAGCTATATATAGCATCCTCAGCTTCTTTTTTAGTAAAGCATATACTTACACCTTTACCTGCTGCAAGTCCATCAGCTTTTACTACTAAAGGATATTCTGATTGGTTTAAGTACTCTAAAGCTTTTAGATGATCATAAAACTCTTTATACCCTGCTGTTTTAACTCCATATTTCTGCATAAACTCCTTAGAGAAGCTTTTGCTGCCTTCAAGCATAGCAGCTTTTTGTTCTGGTCCAAATATTTTAAGAGAAGCCTTTTTAAATTTATCTACTATTCCATTTATTAATGGTTCCTCTGGTCCAACTACTGTTAAATATATGTCGTTTTCTTTAGCAAAACTAACTAGTTCATCTATATCTGTAATATTTATGTTTTCACATTTATTCTCTAAAGCAGTTCCACCATTTCCTGGAGCTACATATATCTTCTCTACCTTTTCATTTTTAGCAAGTTTCCAAGCTATTGCATGTTCTCTTCCACCTGCACCTATTAATAATAATTTCATAAAGCCCCTCCAAAAATTAATGTTTGAAATGTCTTATTCCAGTAAACACCATGCTTATACCAAGCTCATTACATTTGTCTATAGAATCCTTATCTCTCATAGATCCACCTGGCTGAATTATTGCTTTAATACCATTTTTTGAAGCTTCTTCAACTATATCACTAAATGGGAAGAAGGCATCTGAAGCTAATATTGTAGCACCAGCTCCTCTTTTTAACGCATCAATAGTAGGCCAAATCCTATTTACTTGTCCTCCGCCTATTCCTGTTGCTTTATAGTTATTTATTACTACAATTGCATTAGATTTAACGTATTTAACGACCTTCATACCAAATATCAACTGTTCTAGTTCTTCTTTAGATGGTTGTTTTTCAGTAACTACCTTTATTTCATCGATTAATTTTTGGTCCTCTTCTTGAACAAGCATTCCTCCATCAACAGTTACCATAAACTTTTTATCCTTAGGAGCCTTATTCATTTTAATTACTCTAAGATTCTTTTTAGTTCTTAAAACCTCTAAAGCATCCTCATCAAAGTCTGGTGCTGCTACTATTTCAAGGAATATCTTCACCATTTCTTCAGCTGTTTTTTTATCAACCTTCTTATTTAAAGCCACTATTCCACCAAAAATTGAAGTTGGATCACATTCATAAGCTTTAATATATGCATCATAAGAATCTTCACCTATAGCAACTCCACAAGGAGTGTTATGCTTAAGTGCACAGCAAGTAGTTTCTTCAAACTCTGAGGTAACCTTCCAAGCTATATCTAAATCCTTTATATTATTGTAAGATAATTCTTTACCATTTAAGATTTCAAAACCATTCATGGCCCCATCTACCATAGTCGAGCCATAATAAGCTGCGCTTTGATGTGGATTTTCTCCATATCTTAAATCCTGAAGCTTCTTATAAGATACTGAAAGATACTCTGGGTATTCTTCATCTAATAAAAAGTTAGCTATAGCTCCATCATAAGCGCTCATCAAATTAAATACCTTACCAGCTAAAAGTTTTTTAGTTTTTAAAGACACTTCGTTAGAAGTTTCAAGCTCTTCTTTAACCCTAGCATAGTCTTTTACATCACTTATAACAGTAACATCCTTAAAGTTTTTAGCTGCTGCTCTAAGCATTGTAGGTCCACCAATATCAATAAACTCAACTTTTTCATCAAATTCTAAATCTTCTTTTACCTTTTCAAAAAAAGGATATAGGTTAACAACAACCATATCTATAGTATTAATATCATGTTCAGCTATGGTTTTCATATGTTCTTCATTATCTCTTATTGCAAGTATTCCTCCATGAATCTTAGGATGAAGAGTTTTTACTCTTCCGTCTAACATCTCTGGAAAATCAGTTACTTCATTTATTTCAACTACCTTAACCCCATTTTCTTTTAAATATTTATAAGTACCTCCAGTTGAAATAATTTCTACATCTTTAGCTTCTAAAAATTTTGAAAAATCTAAAATACCATCTTTATTAAAAACACTAATTAATGCTCTTTTAATCATTGTTATCCTCCTTATATTATATAACATCTACCATTTTCTATTTTTACTTTTCCTTCTGAGATAAGTTTTATAGCTTCTGGCAAAATCCTATGCTCTTCTACTAATATTCTCTCTTGTAGCTCCTTTGGAGTATCCTCCTGAAGCACTGGCACAACCTTTTGAAGAAGTATTTCGCCCCCATCTACCTCTTCATTTACAAAATGCACTGTACACCCTGAGTATTTAACCCCTTTTTTTATAGCAGCTTCATGAACCTTTATTCCATACATTCCTCCGCCACAAAAGGAAGGAATAAGAGAAGGATGAATATTTATTATCCTATTTCTAAACTCCTTTAATATCTCTCCATCTAATATAGAAAGATATCCCGCAAGAACAATTAAATCTACTTTATTTTTTATAAGGTCTAAAATCTTATTTGAAATTTCTCTTTTATATTCTTTTCTGTCAAAGCTTATTGCCTCTATACCATTAACCCTAGCTCTTTCTAAACCGTAAGCCTTCTCAGAGTCTGCAATAACATATTTAATTTCACAATCTAGGCTACCATCTTTAACCCCATCAATAATAGCTTGGAGATTGCTTCCCCCTCCTGAAACTAAAACTGCTATTCTAAGCAAACTCCTTCACCTCCTGCTTTAACATATCCTATCTCATATGCCTTTTCTCCTAAAGCATTTAATTCCTCAATAACCTTATTTGCATCTTCTTTATTTACACAAAGCATAAAGCCTATACCCATGTTGAAAGTGTTATACATGTTACTTTTTTCTGCGCCCTTTTCTATTAACAAGTTAAAAATATCTGGTAGTGGATATGAATCCTTTTTTATAACTGCTGTTTGATTTTCTTTAGTAAACATTCTTGGAACATTTTCTATAAATCCTCCACCAGTTATGTGAGCCATTCCTTTAATCTCATATTTATCTAATAAACTTAATATAGGTTTTACATATATTTTTGTAGGAGTTAAAAGTGTTTTCCATATCTCTTCTCCATTATATTTTTCAAAAATATCTGGGAAAAGTTTTCTAACTAATGAAAATCCATTTGAATGAACCCCAGAAGATGCAAGGCCTATAAGAACATCTCCTTCATTTATATTACTTCCATTTATTATTTTGTCCTTATCAACTATTCCAACAGCAAAACCTGCTATATCATATTCTCCTTCTTTATAAAACCCTGGCATTTCTGCTGTTTCTCCACCAATAAGAGAAGCATCAGACTCAAGGCATCCATCACAAACCCCTTTTACTATTTCACTAGCCACATTTGCATCTAATTTTCCGCAAGCTATATAGTCTAAGAAAAACAGTGGTTTTGCTCCATGACAAAGAATATCATTTACACACATAGCAACGCAGTCTATTCCAACAGTATCATATTTTTTGCTTTTAAATGCTAGCTCAAGCTTAGTTCCAACTCCATCTGTTCCTGAAACTAATACTGGTTTTTTATAACCTTCTGGAAGTTCAACCATTCCTGCAAAACTTCCAAGTCCATTTAAAACATAATTAGACAATGTCTGCTGTGCGTATTTTTTTATTAAATCCACACTTTTGTAACCTTCTTCTATATTTACTCCTGAATCCTTATAAGTTAGCATGCTGATCCTACCTTTCCAAATAATTTTTATCTATTTCAATAGGTGTACTCACTGGGTACTTACCATTTAAACAACCTAAACAAAATCCATTAATACTGTTATTGCCTAAAGATTCTTTAAGTCCATCAAGGCTTAAATATGCTAAAGAGTCACAGCCTATGAAATCACATATTTCTTCTGTAGTCTTATTTGCCCCAATAAGTTCTTTTCTATAGGAAATATCTATTCCAAAATAACATGGAAATTGTACAACTGGCGACGCCACTCTAAAATGAACTTCTGTTGCCCCAGCTTTTCTTAATGATTCTATTAAATGTCTTGAAGTAGTTCCTCTAACTATTGAATCATCTATAAGTACAACCCTTTTACCTTCAACATTGCACTTTAGAGGATTAAGTTTAACAGAAACCGCTCTTTCTCTAAGTTCTTGACTTGGTGTTATAAAAGTTCTTCCAACATATCTATTTTTAACAAACCCCATGTCAAAAGGTATTCCAGATGCTTTTGAATATCCAACAGCTGCTGGTATTCCTGAGTCAGGTACTCCTATAACTACATCAGCCTCTATTGGAGCTTCTCTAAATAATTGTTCACCAGCTCTTACCCTTGATTGATGAACATTTATCCCATCAATAACTGAATCAGGTCTTGCAAAATAAATGTATTCAAAAGCACATGTATGTCCTCCTGTTTTTTCAGAATAACTAATGCTCTTTACCCCATTTTCATCTATTATTACAATTTCACCTGGCTCAATATCTCTTATAAATTCAGCACCTATAGTGTCAAATGCACAACTTTCTGATGTTAATACATAACCTTCATCTATTTTGCCTAAACATAAAGGTCTTATTCCATATGGATCTCTTACACCTATAAGTTTATCCTTTGTTTCAATAACCATAGCGAAAGATCCCTTTATAGCTCCAATAGCATCATAAACAGCTGCCTCTATTCCCTTATTTACACCTCTAGCTATAAGACTTATTACTACCTCTGTGTCTATAGTTGTATGAAATACATATCCTACATCCTCAAGAAGTCCTCTAAGCATATCTACATTAACAAGATTTCCATTGTGAGCTACAGCAATTGAACCTAGTTTATAACTAGAAAGTAAAGGCTGAGCATTTTCAACCTTAGTTGATCCTGTAGTTGAATATCTTACATGACCTATAGCAATATCACCTTTTAATTTATTTATATCCTTTTCAGTAAAAGCTTCTGTTAATAATCCTAAATCTTTATGAAGCTTAATCTCTTCTCCATTTGATACCGCAATTCCAGCACTTTCTTGTCCTCTGTGTTGAAGAGCATATAGACCATAATAAGTAAGTCTAGCTACATCCACTCCTCCATTTGTGTAAACACCAAAAACACCACATTCTTCTTTGAACTTATCAACATTTGGATCAATTAGCATAACTAAACCTCTCTCTTACTTAATATTTTTAATTCTGTTTAGAATTTCTATATAGGCGTCTTTAACATTTCCAAGATCTCTTCTGAATCTATCTTTATCAAGCTTTTCGTTAGTTGTTGCATCCCAGAATCTGCAAGTATCTGGAGATATTTCATCTGCTAAAATTATCTTTCCTTTATATCTACCAAACTCTAGCTTAAAGTCTATAAGCTTTATATTAAGGTTTAGGAAAACTTCTTTTAAAACTTCATTAATCTTATCTGTAATTTCATATATTGTATCTAATTCCTCAAAACTAGCTGCTCCTATTGCTACAGCGTGATAATCATTTATAAGAGGATCTCCTAATGAATCATCTTTATAACAGATTTCAAATACTGTGGTTTTAAGTTCAGTCCCTTCTTCAAGTCCTAATCTTTTAGCCATACTTCCAGCAGCTACATTTCTAACTATTACTTCAAGAGGTACTATTTCAACTTTTTTGCAAAGCTGATCTCTTTCGCTTAGTTTTTTTATAAAATGTGTTTCAATTCCCTTTTCATTTAATACCTCAAATAGCAATGAAGTTATTTCATTGTTTAAAGCACCCTTATCTTCTATACTTCCCTTTTTCTCCCCATTAAAAGCTGTGGCATCATCCTTATAATAAACTATGATTTCATCTTCTTTTTCTGTAGAAAATATCTGTTTTGCTTTTCCTTCATACATCATTTCTAATTTTTCCATTATAATTCTACTCCTCCACTACTATTTAAAGTAATTTACTCCACCTTCAAATATTTTTTGATCAAAGTTTCCGAATACATTTTTATATAAATTTTCTCCGATTCTTTCTGAATGAGCCATTTTACCTAATATCCTTCCGTTTGGTGAGGTTATTCCCTCTATTCCAACTACCGCTCCGTTAGGATTAAATGGCATATTAAGAGATACATTTCCTTCATTATCAACATATTGAGTAGCTATTTGCCCGTTCTTAATTAATTCTTCTAAAACCTCTTCTGATGCTACAAATCTTCCTTCTCCATGAGATATTGGAACTGTATGAATATCTCCTAAGTTTACCTCTGAGAACCATGGTGATATTTTAGAAGTAATTTTAGTTTTTACTAATGAGTTCATATGTCTTCCTATATTGTTATAAGTTAATGTAGGCATATAATCTTGCATATCCCTTATTTCTCCATATGGAAGTAAACCTAACTTAACTAGAGCTTGGAAGCCATTGCATATTCCTAAAATTAATCCATCTCTATTATTTAAAAGATCCATAACAGCATCTTTAATTCTTTCATTTCTAAATACCGTAGCTATAAATTTACCTGAACCATCTGGTTCATCAGCCGCTGAAAACCCACCAGGTATCATGATGATTTGAGAATTTCTTATTTCTTTCTCTAAAGTATTTATTGAATCAATAAGCATCTCCTTATTTAAGTTTCTAAATAAAACTTGTTTTGACTCCCCACCAGCTTTATTAAAGGCTCTTTCACAATCATCTTCACAGTTATTTCCTGGGAATACAGGTATAACTACTTTTGGTTTAGCTATTTTTATAACTGGAGTTTTTATTTCTTTAATTATAGAAGGAACAGCTTTTACTTCCTCATTAACTTTAGAAGTTTCACTTTTAAATACTCCTTCAAATTTATCTTTCCATACCTTAACTAGTTCATTTAAAGGAAGTTTTTCTCCATCTACATCTATAATTCTTTCTTCTATTGTTTCCCCAATTACCTTAAAGTTAGTTCCTTTAAAGCTTTCCTCTATATTTACATCTTCCTTAACTTCAAGTAATAGGCTTGCTGGACTTATATTAAATAACTCTTCATCTGAAAGATTACAAACCTTAGCCCCTATTCCATTTCCTAAAGCCATTTTTACTAAAGCTTCTGAAACGCCACCAAACTTAATGCTAAAGGAAGATACAACTTTTTTAACTTTAATTAATTCAACTACTTTATCCATATTAGCTTTAAACTCTTCAAGATTTAACATCTCTTCATCATCTCTTGAGGTTTTAACTAAAACTAATTTAGAATTAATGTTTTTAAATTCTGGTGATATTATATTGTCTGCTTTTTCTAAAGCTACTGCAAAAGATACTAAGGTTGGAGGTACATCTAAATCCCCAAAACTTCCTGACATTGAATCTTTTCCCCCAATAGCAGCTAATCCTAATTCTTTTTGTACTTTAAATGCTCCAAGTAAAGCTCCAAAAGGCTTGCCCCATCTTTCCTTTTTAGTTCCTAGTCTTTCAAAATACTCTTGGAAGGTTAAATAAGTTTTCTTATAATCTCCTCCCATAGAAACCATCTTAGTAAGCGACTCTATTACTGAATAAAATCCCATATGATATGGACTCCATACCCCAATCTCTGGATTAAATCCAAAAGTCATAAGTGTAGCATCCTTAGAAGTTCCATCCTCTGTAGGAACCTTAGCTGCCATTCCTTCTGCTGGAGTTAATTGACTTTCCCCTCCAAAAGGCATTAAAACTGTGTTTCCTCCTATTGTAGAATCAAATCTATCAACTAATCCTTTTTGAGATGCCACATTCAAGCTCTCCAAAACCTTCAGGAAGTTTTCTCTCTTACTTCCTTTAACCTCTTTATTAAATACGGAAGCCTTCTCCCCTGGAAGATTTACCTTAACATCAGTATAAGCTTTAGCCCCATTAGTATCTAAAAATTCTCTCTTTAAATCTACTATTAAATTCTCTCTCCAGAACATTCTTACTCTTTTTTTATCAGTAACCTCAGCAACTATTGTTGCTTCTATGTTTTCTTCCTGTGCATACTTTATGAAGGTTTCAGCATCCTCTTTTTCAACAACTACTGCCATTCTTTCTTGCGATTCTGATATTGCAAGTTCTGTTCCATCTAAACCATCATACTTTTTAGGAACTCTATCTAAATTTATATCTAACCCTTCACTTAGTTCTCCTATAGCAACTGCAACCCCACCAGCTCCAAAGTCATTGCATCTTTTAATTAGGTTTGCAACCTCTTTTTTTCTAAATAGTCTTTGAAGTTTTCTTTCTGTTGGTGCATTACCTTTTTGAACCTCTGCACCACAAACTTCAATAGATTCTTCAGTATGTTCTTTAGAAGAACCTGTAGCTCCACCTATTCCATCTCTTCCGGTTCTTCCACCCAATAGTATTACTATATCCCCTGGATTTGGTCTTTCTCTTCTAACATTTTCAAATGGAGTAGCTGCTATAACTGCACCAATTTCCATTCTCTTAGCTTTATAGTTGTTATGGTATATTTCAGCTACTTGACCTGTAGCTAAACCTATTTGGTTACCATAAGAACTGTATCCATGAGCTGCCCCTAAAGTTATAGTTCTTTGAGGAAGTTTTCCCTTTAAAGTGTCTTTGATATTTTCAGTAGGATCACCAGATCCAGTTACTCTCATAGCTTGATAAACGTAACTTCTGCCTGAAAGTGGATCTCTTATAGCCCCACCAAGGCATGTAGCTGCACCACCAAAAGGTTCTATCTCCGTTGGGTGGTTATGTGTTTCATTTTTAAACATTATTAAGTAATCAAAAATGCCCTTATCTGTTTCAACCTTAGCTTTAATTGAGCAAGCATTTATTTCTTCTGACTCATCTAAATCCTTCAATAAACCTTTTTTTCTAAGCTCCTTAGTTGCTAGGACAGCTATGTCCATTAAACATATATCTTTTGGAGAATCTCCATAAACATATTCTCTTGATTTTCTATATTCCTCAAAACTATTTATTAAAGCTTTATTATAGGTTCCTTCTTCAATTTCTATGTTATTAATTGTGGTCAAGAACGTAGTATGTCTACAGTGATCAGACCAATAGGTATCTATAACCTTTATTTCTGTAATATATGGATTTCTATTTTCTTTTTTAAAATACTCTTGGATGAGTAAAAGATCCTCTAGAGTCATAGCTAGGGAAAGTTCTTTATGAAATGCTTCAATTCCTTCTTTAGTTAATGCTATAAATCCCTCAAGGATTTTAACATCTTCTGGAATTGAATTTACTGTGAAAAGCTCACTTGAATTTATTTCAACTTCTCTTGAATCAACTGGATTTATATAATAAGATTTTATCTTTTCTTTATCTTCTTCTGATAGTTCACCTTTTATAATAATTACCTTTGCAGACTTTACTTTAATCTTCTCTCCTGCTGTTAATATTTCATAACACTCCTCAGCAGATGCTGCTCTTTGATCATATTGTCCTGGAAGATATTCTACACAAAATCCCCATTCATCACCTTTTAAATTAATTTTCTCTAAAGAAACTTTATCTACCATTGGTTCGGAAAATATTGAGTTTATAGCTTTTTCTTCAAACTTTTCTTGTAAATCACCAACTGTGTATTTGTTTATAACTCTTACTGATTTTATTCCTTCAATTAATAGATTACTGGTAAAGTCTTCATATAAGCCTTTTCCCTCAACTTCAAAGCCAGATTTTTTTTCCACAAATATAGTTTTTATCTTTGACATGATAAACCCCCAATTGTATTTTTACAGTAATATGAAGCATGAAATTTATCCAACAGACTTTGAAAAATCAAAGTACAATTGGATTAAAATTTATATCACATGTACTGCTAACTTAGACCTTATTTCAACCTAAGATTACCATTGAGCTTCAAAAAAGTCAACTAAATATACCAAAAATCATTTTTCTTTCGTCTTATAACGTATTTTAAATTCATTTTTTATATTTATAATTCGTATTGTAAGCGCTTTTACTCAATTTTGTTAAATTCCTATTACCATTTAAATATTTTTCTCAACTTCTAAATTTATAAATTTGTGATTTTCTGAGTTTCTGATTTTCTAAACTTCTGAGTTTCTGCACTTCTATATCGAGTAGGTGAACCTCAGGAAAAAAAATCCTGAGGTCTTTCCTCTCACAGAACCGTGCATGCGGACCACGCACACGGCTCTTGGCAAATCTCCATCTTTATTCATAATAAAGATGCAAAACTTTGGTTTCTACTTTAGATATGTCAAATAGTTTGATTTCATCAAACCAAGCGTTTGGAAGTGCCTTACTAATTA